>JBFGDW010000130.1:0-8954 GCA_041580435.1 Candidatus Polarisedimenticolia bacterium
GACGAGGCAATCGAGCTATTCCGCATGGTGCTCGACCTTGAGCCAACCTTTGCCCGAGCGCACCTGATCGTCCTCGCCTACGCGCAGCAGGGAGCGTTCGAGCCGGCACTGCAGGAGGTCAGGGCCTGGCAGGAGATAGAAGCCGGGCCGTGGCCTCTGGCCCTGGCCGCTCACGTGCTTGGCCAGGCCGGCCGCCAGGCCGAGGCCCGGCAAGCCCTGGCCAGCCTGGAGGCATCCCTTCACCGGCACAAGGGGGATGATCCGCTCCCTCTGCGCGCGATGGCCTACCTGGGCATGGGCCTTCATGAGGAGGCCATGGCCTGCCTCCAGCAATCATGTGCCGAGAGCCCGGCCTCCCTGGTCGCCCTCAAGGTCGATCCCCTCTACGACCCGCTGCGCGACGACCCGCGCTTCGCCGATCTGTTGGGCTGCGCCGGCCTGTCTCCCTGATCGACCCCCGCGCACGCTCACCGCGGCCCTTCCGTCCCGGAGGCGGCATTGTAGGCCGTCACCTGGAAGTAGAAGACTCCGCCCGGCGGTGGGCTCTCCCCGGTGGGATCGGTCCACTGGATCCCCGCCGTGGTGGGGTCCTCGTCCACCACGTTGGCGCCCAACAGGGTCCAGGGCGCCGGCGGCGGCGCCGGCTGGCTGGCCCGGTAGACGTTGTAGCCCGTCACGCTGCTGCCGGGGTTGGGATCCGCCAGGTTGAACTGGATGTCGGTGCTGCCCGGGATAAGGTTAAGACCCTGGATCTGAATGGGCAGGGGTGGGCTGCCGCCGGGGATCATCCCGGCGCCCCACTGGGTGCTGTCCGCGAAGGCGAAGAACGGCCCGATGAGCACCGTCAGGCCGGTGGCCGGATCGGGATCGCTGTCCCGGGTCGGGTCGCCCCCCTGTCCCTGGAGCGTCAAGGCATACCCGCCGGGCGGCTGGAACTCGAGCCGGAACGAGCCGCCTGCCGGCAGGCCGAAGCTGTAGGAGCCGTCGGCCTGGGTCGTGCGCTGGCCGATCACCGCGCCGCCGCCATCCAGCAGGCTGACCACCACGCCGCCGACGCCCGGCTCTCCCGTGCCACGGACGCCGTCGCCATCCTGATCGTCCCAGACGATGCCCCCCAGGAACGCCTGCAGGCGCAGGTCGGCCTCCTCCCAGCCGTTCCTGGGCATGGTGAACCAGCGGCTGGCCGGCAGCCACGGCGTCTTGACCTTGTCGTGCACCATCCGCGCCCGCCAGTGGTAGACGCCCGGATCGAGTCCCGCCACGAGCCGGCTCAGGGCCACGCCGGCGGTGCCAGTATCCAGGAACACCGACCCCTGCTGGATCCCCACGCCATTGAACGACGTGCCCAGCGGCTTGGTCTCCACCTGGATGCGGACGCGGCCGCGCCCGAATGGTGTCCGCCCCAGGGCCCGCGCCAGGAACGAGCCCGGGGCGTAGGATGTCCCCTCCGGCGCAATGGGCACCGACCCGTCCGGACGCATCTGCTGTGGCCGGACGCTGAGGCCTAGGGCGGCATTGCCGTAATGAATGTAGATTTTCCCCTGATTTGTGAGAGTGTTGTCAAAATTTGGGGCACATACGATGATATCGGCGTAGCCGTCACCGTTGACATCACCGGCCGTCGACAGCGTATAGCCCAAGAGGGCTTGCGCCTGATCATGCTCAGCAAACCACGACGGGAATGGTCCGAGGCCTGCAGGCGACCCTAGGTAGAGATCGACCCGGCCGCCGGATTCGATTGTCCCATTGTCACGAAATGGTGCGCCCACCAGGACGTCGGCGTAGCCGTCACCATTGACGTCCCCCGCCGCGGCGACTGCTCCACCCTTGGCATCTCCGTACGGACCATTGACCTCCCAAGCCGGAATTCCGGAGAGACCGGACGCCGAACCGTGATAGACAAATGCCCGCCCGATTCCGAAAGCGCCAAGAACGGGCCCGCCGATGATGACATCGGCATAGCCATCGCCATTGACGTCTCCAGTCGTTGATACGTCGGTGCCAAAGAACTGATGTTTCCGATTGCTGGTAGCCACCCATGCTGCGTCTTGCAGGACGCCCGAAGCCGAGCCGTGGAACACCCAGGCGGCCCCCGCAAACTCTTCGATCGCCGAGTACTGCGGATCTCCGACAATCACATCCGCAAATCCGTCGCCGTTGACATCTCCAGCTGAAGACACAGAGCGTCCAAAGGTCTGGGTCATCGGGCCGCCGTTCAAGCCCGCGGCCGGACTGGGCGACAGGCCAGCGGCTGAGCCGTGATAGATGAACGCAGCGCCATACACACCCAGACCCCATCCGTATCCAATGGCGCCAACAATGAGATCGGCGTAACCGTCGCCATTGACATCTCCTGCCATCGCCACGGAGTAGCCTAAGCTGGCGAAGGCTCCACCTCCCTGGGCTGTCCAGGCCGGAGCCGTGGACAGGCCTGAGGCAGAGCCGTGGTAGACGAACACCCTTCCCTCATTCTCGTAGGTGCCATCATACTTTTCAGCTCCGACCACCACGTCGCCATAGCCATCGCCGTTGACATCACCAGCCGCTGCCACGCTGAACCCGAACCGACCCTCCGCCTGGCCTCCATCCCTGACCCAGGCGGGGCTGATGGCCAGGCCGCTGGGTGAGCCGTGATACACGAAAGCCCGGCCCTCATTCACGAAGGAGCTGTCATACCCGGGCGACCCGATGATCACATCGTCGTATCCATCCCCGTTGACATCTCCCGCGGAGGCCACCGTCCCGAAGCCCGCAGCGGCTTGGTCCCCTTCCACAGTCCAGTCAGCGGTGGTCGATGGGCCCGAGGAAGTGCCAATGTAGACGTAGACCCGCCCCTCATCGGTCTGGCCGTTGTCGAAGTTGCGGGCGCCGAAGATGAGGTCGGAGTAACCGTCGCCATTCACGTCGCCGGCGGTGGCCACCATGCCTCCCAGCCTCGCCCCGGCCTGGCCGCCGGCCACGCTCCACGACGCGAACCGGGGCAGCCCCCCCGGCGAGCCCAGGTAGAGCCAGACGACACCCTCCTGGCTCAGGCTGACCCGGCAGTCCTCGCAGCCGATGATGACATCGCCGTAGCCGTCCCCGTTCACGTCTCCCGCAGGCGCCACCGAGTTGCCGAACCCTGCATTGACCTGGTTCCCCTCGGCGGTCCAGGCCCTTGATGTGGAGAGACCGGTGGCCGATCCCAGATAGAGCGACACCCGCCCCTGGTTGGTGTAGGCGATGTCGTCGTACAGGGTGGCACCCACCACCACGTCGGCGTAGCCGTCGCCGTTCACGTCCCCCGCCGTGGACACCGACACGCCGAACATGGAGAAGGCCTGGTTCCCCTCCGCCGTCCAGGAGGGGGCAGCCGCCAGTCCCGCGGCCGACCCCAGGTACACGTAGGCGATCCCTTCCTGGGACTGGTCATTGGAGAAGTTGGGTGCCCCCACGATGACGTCGGAGTAGCCGTCTCCGTTCACGTCCCCCGCCGTGCCGGCGGAGGTTCCCATGTAGGCGAACGCCTGGTTGCTCTCCACCGTCCAGGCTGGAGCTCCCGACAGGCCGGTGGCCGATCCCAGGTAGAGGTGGACCCGCCCCTCGTCGCTCTGGCCGTTGTCGTAGAGGGGCGCCGCCACCAGCACATCGGAGTAGCCGTCGTTGTTGACATCACCCGCCGTCGCCACCACGGCGCCGAAGAACGCCTCGACCTGGTTCGACTCGGCGAACCATGTGGGCGTCACGGCGAGCCCCGCAGCCGAGCCAAGGTAGAGGTACGCTCGCCCCTCCCATGACTGGCCGTTGGTGTACTGGTTTGCGCCCACCAACACGTCGGCGTAGCCGTCGCCGTTCACGTCCCCGGCGGTGGACACCGAGAAGCCCATCTGGGCGAGTTGCTGGCCACCCCGGGCCGACCAGGCCGGGGTGGCTGGCGGGCCTGAGGGGGAGCCCATGTAGACGTACGCGATCCCCTCGCCGAACAGCCCACCGTCGAAGGTCTGCGCCCCCGCAATGATGTCCGAGTAGCCGTCGCCGTTGACGTCCCCGGCCGTGGCCACCGAGATGCCCAGCCGGGCGTTGGTGAAGTTCCCCTCCACCACCCAGGTACCCCCCAGCACCAGCGGGTCGATGGTGATGGGGTAGGTGGCGGCGCTGTCGTCCACCACCAGGCGGATGCCCCGGGCACCTCCCGGGGCGCTGAACCCCTCCATCCACGATGGCAGCACCGTCCCGCGGACGTCCGTGACGACAAGCTCCACGTATCGCAGCGCCGATTCACCCGCGGCCGTGACGAATTCCACGGACTGGCCGTCCTCGGAGAGGCGTGGCGACAGGTCGCCCCACAGGGCGAGATCCAGGTGGATGGGCGCGGACGGGTCCACGGCGCGGTTGCCCGCCGCCGCGCCGCTCCACCGGGCCGCCTCCTCCGGAGCTGCCGCCAGCTCGAACCACTGCTTCAGGCCGCGGGATGTGTTCTCGTAGCGCTCCTCGAGGCTCCCCCGCCGGTAGGTGATCTCCGCCCCCGATGGCGACAGCGCCGCCCCTGGCACCTCCCACGTAGTGGCTCCCCGTCCGTACTTCGCCAGCGTCAGGCCCCACGTCCAGGCCGTCTGCCCCTCCCCCCGTGGCACGAGACGGATCCCCGCCTCGGTGAAGTAGGTCCGGAACCCCTGTGAGCGGTTGGGGGCCTGCCAAGCGGCGTCGACACCCTCCAGAGCCGCCGGCGCCGGCCGCCAGGACAGCTCGTACTCCCGCCGGGCCACGTCCTCCTGCACCTGGTCGAGCCAGGCCTGGGAGGGGTCGCCACTCCCCTGCCCCACCCCTGGCGCAGCGGGTGCGCCGCCACCAGTGCCGACCGGCGGCCCGGCCGATGGCAAGCCGCCGGCCAGCCCGGCCAGGGGGGCCGGCACGGCGATCTGACCCAGAAGGATGGCAGCCATGAAGAAAGTCGAGGGGCCATGCCCGCTCCGGTTCCTGCTCCCCGCGGCGGCGTGTCGCATCGGTGGTCCTCCTGGCCGGTGCGGGACCGCGCGTGGGTCGGGACCGGGTCTGGCCGGCGCCCCTCCGCGCGAAGCCCCGCGGCGTGGCGCCAGTGTCCGCCCATCTGCGCCGGGCGGCCATAGCGGGGACCTGTCGTGGTGCTTATATTCTCGTGACGGGGGAAGGGTCTGGGAGGAAAGGACTTACGCGATCCGATGGACCTCGGGCCGGTTAAGCGTTCCCCGGCGCGAGCCTAGATCAGGTTGAGCTGGACCTTGGCCGCCTCGGACATCATCTCCTTGTCCCAGGTCGGCTCCCAGACCAGATCCACGCGCACCTCCCGGACGTCGTCGATGGCGGCGATCTTGCGCTCCACCTCCGGCGGCAGGGAGCCGGCCACCGGGCACATGGGTGAGGTCAGGGTCATCTTCACCGCAACGTTGCCGGCTGCGTCGATGTTCAGGTCGTAGATAAGGCCCAGCTCGTAGATGTCCACCGGGATCTCCGGGTCGTAGCAGGTCCTCAGGACGTCCACCACCTGGCGTCGCAGCTCCGGGTTGGGGTCGTCGGCGGGCGTTTCGGGGAAGCGGGGCTGGCCCGGGTCCCGCTCCGGGGCCCCTGCTGTGGCGCTGTCCGTGGTCTGTGGGTTGTCGCTCATCGTCACTCCGTGCTCACCGTCTCGGGCTTCTTCTCCAGGGCCGACAGGAGCGTGTGCCACACCAGGATGGCGCACTTGACGCGCGCCGGGTACTCCTGGACGCCGGCGAACACCTCCAGCTTGCCCAGATCGTCCGCCTCGGCATTGCCGGCCTGTCCGGTGACCTGGCTGTGAAACCGCTGGAACAGCTCCCGGGCCTCCTCCAGGCTGAGCCCCTTCACCGTCTCGGTCATCATGGAGGCCGAGGCGGTGGAGATGGCGCACCCCTGCCCCTGGAAGGCCGCGTCGGCGATGCGGTCGTCCTCCACCCGCAGGTCCAGGCGGACCCGGTCGCCGCACAGCGGGTTGAACCCCTCGGCGTGGTGCGTGGCTCCCTCCAGCCGGCGGAAGTTCCGCGGCCTCTTGCCGTGGTCCAGGATGACGTCCTGGTACAGCTCCCGCAGCTCCGGCCTCAACCCAGCACCTCGATGACCTTGCGCAGCCCCGCCACCAGGGCGTCGATCTCCTCGCGGGTGTTGTACAGGGCCAGGGAGGCCCGCACCGTGGCGGGGACGCCGTAGCGCTCCATCACGGGCTGGGTGCAGTGGTGTCCGGTGCGCAGGGCGATCCCCTCGCCGTCCAGGATGGTCCCGATGTCGTGTGGGTGGATCCCCTCCACCACGAACGAGACGACGCTGGCCTTGTCCCGGGCCGTGCCGATGAGGCGGACCCGGGGCAGGCCCGCCAGGGCGCGGGTGGCGTGCTCCAGCACCGCCGCCTCGTGGGCGGCGATCCGCTCCAGGCCCACGCCGCTGACGAATTCCAGGGCCGCGCCCAGGCCGATGGCGCCGGCCACGTTGGGCGTGCCCGCCTCGAACTTGTGGGGGATCTGGTTGTAGGTGGTCTTCTCGAAGGTGACCGACAGGATCATGTCGCCGCCTCCCTGGTAGGGAGGCATCTCGCGCAGGAGATCGGCCTTGCCATAGAGCGCGCCGATGCCGGTGGGGGCGTAGACCTTGTGGCCCGACAGGACGTAGAAGTCGGCGTCCAGATCCTGGACGTCCACGGCGTGATGGGCCAGGGCCTGGGCTCCATCCACCAGCACCCGGGCGCCGGCGGCGTGGGCCATGGCGATCATCTTCTTGACGGGGTTCACGGTTCCCAGGGAGTTGGACTGGTGCACCAGCGCCACCATGCGGGTGCGCGGGCCCAGCAGCTTCTCGTACTCCTCCAGGATGAGCTCGCCGGCGTCGTTGATGGGGATGACCCGCAGCCGGGCCCCCTTCTCCTCGCAGAGCATCTGCCAGGGGACGATGTTGGAGTGGTGCTCCATGGCGCTGACCACGATCTCGTCGTTCTCTCCCACGTGAGCGCGGCCGTAGGCGTGGGCCACCAGGTTGATCCCCTCGGTGGCGCCGCGCACGAAGACGATCTCCCGGTCGTCGGCGGCCCCCAGGTGGCGCCGGATCTTCCCCCGGGCCGACTCGAAGGCGGCGGTGGCGCGCCCGCTCAGGTCGTGAACTCCGCGATGGACGTTGGAGCAGAACTCGGTGTAGAAGCGCATCTCCGCGTCCAGCACCACCTGGGGCTTCTGGGTGGTGGCGGCGTTGTCCAGGTAGATGAGCGGCTTGCCGTGGACGCGGCGCCGCAGGATAGGGAACTGCTCGCGCAGCGCGGCCACATCCAGGGGCGGGGTGGCGGCGCCGGCGCGGGCGCTGCCAGCCGGACCAGCGGCCGCGGTCTGCGGCGGGTGCGGGGTCGCCTGGCGGGCGCCGCTCATGCCGCTGCCTCCGGGAAGAGGCGCCGCTCCAGGGCGTGGCGCAGGCCAGGGACCCGGACGCGGGCCAGGATCTCGCTGGCAAAGGCGTAGGTCAGCACCGAGCGTGCCGCGTCGCGGCTGATGCCCCGGGAGCGCAGGTAGAACAGCATGTCGTCGTCGAGCTGGCCGATGGTGGAGCCGTGGCGGCACTGCACGTCGTCGGCGTGGATCTCCAGCTGGGGCGTGCTGCTGGCCAGGGCCTCGCCCGAGAGGATCAGGTTCTTGTTGGTCTGGTTGGCGTTGATCTTCTGGGCGTCGGGCCGGACCAGCACCCGCCCGTAGAACACGCCGCGGCTGGCGCCGTCCAGAATCCCCTTGTAGAGCTGTCGGCTGCCGGTGCGGGGCCGCAGGTGGTCCACCACCGTGTGGTTGTCCACGTGGCGCCGGCCGCCGGCCATGTACAGCCCGTCCAGGGTGCACTCGGCCCCCTCGCCCTCCAGGAGCACGTGGGGATCCAGACGCACCAGCCCGCCGCCCAGGGTGAGCGAGACCGACGAGAAGTTGCTCTCGCGCCCCTGGCGCACGGGCATGAAGCCCACATGGAAGGCCCCATCCGCCTCCTCCACCACCTTGGTGTGGGACAGGACGGCGCCGTCGGCGAGACAGATCTGGGTCACGGCGTTGGTGAGGACCGGCTCGGTCCCGTCACCGGCGTGCAGCTCGGTGACGGTGGCCTGGCTGCCCTTGCCGGCCCGGATCACGGTGCGGGGGTGGACCACGGCGGGGCCGCCGCCGGCCCGGGTCAGGTGGACGAGATGTATGGGCGCCTCGACCACCTTCCCCTCGGGGATCGAGAGGAAGGCGCCGTCCTCCAGGAACGCGTCGTTGAGGGCGGCAAAGACGTGTCCGGCCGGCCGCATCGAATCGTCGAGGATGTCTTCCAGCACGCCGGGCTCGTTCGCCAGGACCGCGGCCAGGCTGGATAGGGTCACCCCCTCCGGCAGGCGATCTTGCCGGGAGAGGCCCGGCTGGAACCGGCCGTTGACGAAGACCAGACGGATAGCGTCCTGGTCATCGAGGGCGAAGACCGGGGCCGCTCCGGAGCGCGGGGCGTCGGCCGGCGCCAGCTCCGGCGCCGGGCCGAAGGAGGTGCGGGCCAGCGGCGCCACGCTGGTGGACTTCCATTCCTCGTCGCGGCTGGTGGGGTAGCCGCGCTCGGCGAACCGCGCCATGCCCTCCTCCCGAAGGCGGCGGAGCCAGGCCGGCTCGCGCTCCTTGCGCTCCTTGAGGAAGGCGGTGAAGCGGGACAGATGGGCGTCGGACTGGACGCCGGCGGGGGCGGTTCCGGTCACGAGCCCACCGTCAGCGCGCGCCGGGCCTCCTCGTCGATCCAGGCGTACCCCTTCTTCTCCAGCTCCAGGGCCAGCTCCTTGCCGCCCGACTTCACGATGCGGCCGCCCGACAGGACATGCACATGGTCCGGCACGATGTACTCCAGCAGGCGCTGGTAATGGGTCACCAGGATGATGGCCCGGTCCTTGCCGCGCAGGGCGTTGACCCCCTCGGCCACCACCCGCAACGCGTCGATGTCCAGGC
>JBFGDW010000131.1:0-8951 GCA_041580435.1 Candidatus Polarisedimenticolia bacterium
CGCGGCGGGATGTGCCGGGACGCAGGCCGGCGTCTTCACCGGCATCCACCTTCTGGAGCCGGAGATCCTGGCGCGCCTGCCGGAGGGGCGCAGCGAGTTTTTGGCCGCCCTCTACGAGCCGATGATCGCGGCCGGCGAGGCGCCGGGGGTGGTGCTGAGCGAGGCCCGCTGGGTGGAGGTGGGGAGCGCCGGGCGCTACCTGGCCGAGCAGGCGGCCGCCCTGGCAGGCGAGCCGTTTGCAGGCCACCATCCGTGGGCTCCCGGCACCGCCGGCAGCGTGGCCCGGGAGGCCCACCTGGACCGGTGCGTCCTGGTGGGCGAAGGGGGGCGCATCGAGGCCGGGGCGCGGCTGGGACCCGGCGTGATCCTGGGCCATGACGTGCACGTGGGGGCCGGCGCAGATCTGGAGCAGTGCATCGCCCTTGACGGGGCGCGGATCGGCCCCGGAGCGAGCCTGCGCGAGGTGGTGATGGGAGCCGGCACGGTGGTCCCCGCCGACGTGACCGTGGTCCGGGCGCTGCTGCAGGGGGGGCCGGCCACCGGGGCCCTCACGCCCCATGAGGTGTCGCCGGCCCGGGACTGGGAGGGTTGCTGGCGTGTCGACTTCTGACGCGGGCGCCCGGAGCGGCGCGCCGGCGGCGGTGCAGGCGCTGGCAGCGGCGCACCTGGGAAAGGAGGCACGGGTCGAGCCCCTGGCCGGGGACGCCTCCACACGCGCCTACTTCCGGGCCCGGGGGGCGGGCGGCGAGAGCGCCGTGGTGGCCGCCCACGAGGCCGCCTTCGACCCGGACAGCTTCCCGTTCCTGGAGACGGCGCGTCTGCTGGAGGAGTCCGGGGTGAGGGTGCCGGCGGTGAGGGCGGTGGACGGCCCGGCCGGCCTGATCCTGCTGGAGGACCTGGGGGACCGGACGCTGCAGATGGAGGTGGAGGAGACGGGCGGCGCGCCTGACCGGGTGGAGCGTCTCTACGCCGAGGCGGTGGAGATCATCGTGCGCCTGCAGCGGGACGGCACGCCGCGCCTGCACTCCGGCCTGCACGCCGGCCGCGAGGTGCTGGACGGCACGCGGTTCCGCTTCGAGATGGGCTACTTCCTGGATCACATGGTGGAGGGGCTGCGACAGATGCGCCTGGCGCCCGCCCAGCGCACCACCCTGGAGGGGGGGCTGGGGGATCTGTGCGATGCCCTGGCGGGCGAGCCGCGGGTGCTGTGCCACAGGGACTTTCACTCCCGCAACCTCATGGTGACGGAGGCGGGCGCACTGGCCGTGGTGGATCACCAGGATGCCCGCCGCGGGCCGGACACCTATGACCTGGCCTCGCTGCTGCGCGACCCCTACGTTGTCGTCCCCGAGGAGCGGGTGGATCGCCTGGTGGCCCGCTACCTGGCGGCGGTGGCCGGCGGCGAGGATCCGGCGGCGTTCCGGCGCCGCTTCCATCGCATGGCGGTGCAGCGGACCCTCAAGGCGGCCGGCACCTTCGCCGCCCAGAAGGTGCTCCACGGCCGGGACCGCTACCTTCGCTACCTGCCCTGGGTGCTGGAGCTGGCGCGCCGCAGCCTGGCCGCCTGCCCGGAGCTGGCGCCACTGCAGGGGCTGCTGGCCGAGGCCGTGCCCGAGCTGGCGCCGTGAACCTGAAGCAGGCGCCGCCCGAGCGGTTCACCCGCATCGGCGCCTTCCTCTACCGCCTGGGGGCCGAGCGCTCCCTGGCCCCCTACTACGAGCAGGTGGCGGCACGGGCGGCCGCGGGGCTGGCACGCCTGCCCGCGGCACCGGTGGACATCCTGGACCTGGGGTGCGGCCCCGGCGCGCTGACGCGCCGGCTGGCGGCTGCGGCGGGGCCCCGGACGGTCCTGGGCGTGGACGAGGCGCTCACCATGCTGGCCCAGGCGCGCCGCGCGGCGCGGCGGGAGACCGCCCCCGGCGGCCCGCGGCTGCTGGCCGGGCGCATCGAGGCGCTGCCACTGCCTGGAGGGGTGGTGCGCCTGGCCCTGGCCAGCCTGTCCTTCCATCACTGGGAGGAGCCCGAGGGGGCGCTGGCGGAGATTCACCGCGTCCTGGTGCCGGGCGGTGAGCTGTGGGCCTTCGAGCCCGATCCCGCCTTCACCGCCGGCGCGGCGGCGGAGGGGCTGCGGCGGTTCCTCGGGATCTGGCCGCCGCTGTGGATGCTGCGCCGGGCCTTCCGCCAGCACGGCTTCGCCGCCGGCGAGTATGACGAACTCGTCGCGCCGGCGGTGGCACGCACGCCGTTTCGCGCCATCGCCGGGGTGGAGCCTTTCCTCTGGCTGCGGCGCATGGTGCTCCGCCGTGAGCCGGCGCGTCAGGACGACTCGAGCCGCACTCCCGGCACCAGCAGCTCCGGCGCCGCCACGTAACCGCCAGCCGGGAAGAACAGGCCCGGAACGGCACCGGCACGGGCGTCCTCGCCCAGCAGATCCTCCAGCCCGCAGCGCAGGTGCACCAGCACCGGCCGGTCGTCGGCTCCCTCCTGCCGCAGCACGCCCCGGGCGGCGACCCGCAGACCGCCATCCACCGCCACCTCCAGCAGGTGCAGCCGCCGCCGGGCGGTGGCCCGGGCGCCGGAGGAGAGGCCCGACAGGGTCAGGTTGGAGGGGCTCTGCCGGGGCGGCTCCCGGTACGAGAGGCGCTGGCTGCTGAAGACGGCGGCCGGCGAGGTGGACGCCCTCGCCGCGGTCGCGCCCAGGAGGTGCCGCCCTGGGGCGTCCCCTTCGCCGTCCCACGGCGAGGTGCCAGGCCCCCACGGGAGCAGCGGCTCGTCGGCCAGCACCGCCGTGGAGCCCCAGGCCAGCGGCCGCCCCGCCGCCACCGCGCGCCGCGCCGCCGAGGCGGCCAGCGTCGCCACCACCGGCGGCGCCAGCAGCAGGTCGTCCTCCCCCTGCCGTGCCGGATCCACGGCGAGCCAGGCCGGTGGCCCGGCCGGGACCGGATAGGCGGCTAGCAGCGGCACCAGGGGGGCAGGCCGCAGGTCGGACAGGCGGCGGCTCACCCCTTCCAGCCGCGCCAGGCCGAAGGCGCTGGGAAAGCGGATCTGCATCGCCGCCAGCGTCGCCCGGGACGTGCGGGCGGCGCCGTCGCGCCGCACCAGCAGGGTGTCCACCACCGCCACGCGCAGCAGCGCCCGGGGAGACCAGGGCACGCCTGGCCGGCGGGCCAGGTCGCAGCCTTCCAGGAAGGGCGCCAGCAGCCGCCGCATCTCGGGCAGCGTGAGGCGCAGGAGATCGGGATCGAAGACCGGGACCGAGGCCTCAGTTGCCGGTTCTGCTCCCTCCGCGGCCGAGGCTGCCCACTGCTCCTCCCCCGCCGGCTGCATGCCCGGAGCAGCCATGGCCGCCACCGCCAGGCGCACCAGGCGCTCCGGGTCCTCGCCGGCCGAGGCGGCGGCGAAGCCGCAGGGGCCATCGCCAGCCCCCGACGGCCAGACGCGCAGCGCCATCCCCTCCTCGGTGCGCTCCGCCGACAGCTCCACCCCCGCCGGCGCCAGCGCCAGCAGCCGGGTGCGGCTGCGCCGGTGGTACACCTCCGCCTCGCCGGCGCCGGAGCGGCGCGCCGCCGCCAGCACGCGGCGCACCGCGGCGGGCAGGCTCACGGGGCCACCTGCCGCAGGCCGGCGGTGCGGAACGTGGGCGCCAGCAGGCCGATGGGGACGCCGGCGTCCTCCCGGCCGCAGAGGGCGGCTCCGCTGTCGGCCGCCCGGTCGCCGCAGACACGATCCACGCGCCGCAGCAGGTCGATCAGGTTCCCCGCCAGGGTCACGCCGGCCACTGGCGCCACGGGCCGTCCCCCCTCCAGCCACTCGCCATCGCTCACCACCAGGGAGACATCGCCGGAGCGGGGATCGGTGGCCCCCGCCTCCAGGTCATGGATCCACAGCACCCGGGGCGCCTCGCCGGCCAGCACGCCGGGGTGATCGCTCCCCGACGCCAGGCAGAGGTTGGCGGCGCGGGGCAGGGGCCACTCCCGCCACGAGGGGCGCCGCCCGTGCCCCGGGCGCGGTGCGGCGCCGGCCTCCACCCGTAGGCGATCTCCCAGCCGGCCTGTGACCCTCCCACGGCGCACCAGCAGCACGCGCTCGCCCGGACTCCCCTCGTCGTCGTGGCGGTAGGAGCCGCGCAGGTTGGGGCGCGAGGGATCGTCCCACAGGGTGAGCAGCTCGGAGAGATCGGGGCCGTCGTCGATCCAGGGCGACCATCCGCGCCCGGCGGCGTCGGCCTCCAGAGCGTGCTCCAGCTCGTGGAGCAGGAGGGCGCCGTTGCCAGCGGCCAGCACCACCGGCGTGCCCGCCTCGCAGACCGGACCGGACGAAGCGGCCGCGGCTCCCTTCAGGCGTCGGCGCAGCAGCGGCGCCAGACGGTCCGCGCTCCAGCGCCGTGCCAGCTCTGCCAGGCTGGCGGCGCCGCCGCCGAACGCCGCCACCGTTCCGCTCTCGTCCCGCGCCTCCACGCGCAGGCGCCACCACTCGCCACCGCCTGTGCGCGGCTGGCCGGCCTCGGTGAGCACCAGCGTCCACCGGTGGGACGCGTGCAGGGCGAGGCGCCAGCCGGTGGCCGGCACACCCTCGGCCAGGCTGCGCTCCAGGCTCGCCAGCAGCCTCCCCGCAGCCGGCGGCCCGGCCGCCTCCTCGCCGCCGGGGGTGGCGTCCCCTCTCCACTCCTCTGGCGGTGCGGCCGGGCTGCCTGCACCCAGCTGGCGCAGGCAGGCCGCCAGGGCCGCCGCCGGCCCGCCGTCCGCCGCCGCCGCGCGCACCTCGTCGCCGCTCCAGACCCGCAGGGAGGCGCCACGGCCGCTGCGGACCCGCCCCGGGAGCGGCCGGCCATGGCCGCGCTCCAGCGTCAGGTGATGCGCCGTCTCCAGGAAGGCGTCGCCCCGGGCGCCGGGACCGGCCCAGGCCAGGGCCGCCGCCAGTCCGGACCGCGCCTGCTCCGCCCGCTCGCGCGCTCTGCTGCTTGCCATCTTCACGGGTTTTTATCCGATGGGCAGTGCCGTTGCCAGCCCGGGAGCCGCTGTGTTAGCCTCGGCCGGCCTCACCGGCACAGAGGTCATCCATGGCCGCCTCCAAGATTCTCATCGTCCACTACGATCCCCGGTCGCTGGACCGCCTGCGGAAGACCCTCGAGGAGCACGACTTCGAGGTGACCGTGGCCCGGGACGGCACCACGGCCATGGCCGCGTTCCTGGAGATCGAGCCCGACCTGGTCCTGCTGGAGGCCATGCTCCCCAAGGTCCACGGCTTCGAGGTCTGCGCCGATCTCAAGAAGACCCGCCGGGGACGGCAGACCCCGGTGGTGGTCATGAGCACCGTCTACAAGGGTCGCAAGTACCGGGACGAGGCGATCCACACTCACGGCGCCGACGCCTACATCGAGATGCCCCTGGCCGACGCCGAGCTGGTGGCGACCTTGCGCCGCTCCCTGACCTCCCCCGGCTCCCTGTCGCAGGTCGAGAAGGGCGCCTGAGGGCGTCCCCGGCCGACGAGGGCCACCCATGGCCTGGTTCAAGAAGCGCAAGCAGCCCAAGGCGCCCATCGCCGACGAGGCGCGCACCGTCATCCCCGAGGGGCTCTGGGTCAAGTGCGACTCCTGCAAGGAGATCATCTACCGCAAGGAGGTGGCGGCGCGGGCCAATGTCTGCCCCAAGTGCAACTACCACTTCCGCATCTCGGCCCGGGAGCGGATGGCAGCCCTGTTCGACAACGGCATCTACGAGGAGCTGGACTCCAATCTGGCCGCCCAGGACCCGCTCCGCTTCCGCGACACCAAGGCCTACCGTGACCGGCTCGCCGACTACCGCAAGCGGACCGGCATGGAGGACGCCCTCATCAACGCCGCCGGCCGGCTGGGCGGCTACCCGGTGCTCATGTCGGTGATGGAGTACGCGTTCATGGGCGGCTCCATGGGCTCGGTGGTGGGCGAGAAGATCACCAAGAATATCGAGCGGGCCATCGAGAGGAGCGTCCCCGTCATCGTCATCTCTTCGTCAGGCGGCGCCCGCATGCAGGAGGGTGCGCTGTCGCTGATGCAGATGGCCAAGATCTCGTCGGCGCTGGCGCGCCTGGATGACGCCGGGCTCCCGTACATCTCGGTGCTCACCGACCCCACCACCGGCGGTGTCACCGCGTCGTATGCCATGCTGGGCGATCTCAACATCGCCGAGCCTCGGGCCCTCATCGGCTTCGCCGGGCCGCGGGTCATCGAGCAGACCATCCGGCAGACCCTGCCCGAGGGGTTCCAGCGCTCCGAGTTCCTGCTGGAGCACGGCATGATCGACTTCATCGTCGAGCGGGCGCGGATGCGCGAGACCCTCATCCTCTGCCTGCGACACTTCGTCGGCGAGGCGCCCGTGGAGGCGGCCGCCGGCGCCTCTTCCTGATCGCCGCCCGCCCACAGACCCCGGCCCGGGGCGGCCCTGCCCTGCGCTGGCTCTTCTCCCTGGAGCGCTTCGGGATGAAGCTGGGGCTGGACGCGGTCCGGCGCCTGCTGGTGTCCCTGGGCGGGCCGGGTCTGGCGACCCCCACCCTCCTCATCGCCGGGACCAACGGCAAGGGATCCACCGCCGCCATGGCGGCAGCCATCCTGGAGGCGGCCGGGGCGCGAACCCTGCTGTACACCTCCCCCCACGTGGCGTCGGTGCGGGAGCGGGTGGTCGTCTCCGGCGCCCCCATCCCGGCGGCGGCGCTGGAGCGGCACCTGGCGGCGGTGCGCCGGGCCGCGTCGGAGCTGGTGCAGGGGGGCGTGCTGGAGACCCACCCCACCTTCTTCGAGGTGCTCACCGCCGCCGCCCTGCTCCATGGCCGGGGCCGGCGGGTGCGGGCCCAGGTGCTGGAGGTCGGCCTGGGGGGCCGCTACGACGCCACCAACGTGGTGCCGGCCGCCGTCGCGGTCATCACCACCATCGACCTGGAGCACACCGCGCATCTCGGGCGCACCCTGGCGCGGATCGCCTGGAACAAGGCGGGGATCATCCGCCCGGGTCAGACCGTGATCACCGGGGTGGACGACGCGCGTGCCCTGGCGGTGATCCGCCGCATCGCCCGCAAGGAGGAGGCGCAGCTCCTGCGCCTGGCGCCAGGGCGGGCCCGGGGTCGATCCGGAGGGCGGTGGGACCTGGACCTGCGGCCCATGGCCGGCAGCGGCCTGGCGCCGCGCCTGCCGCCGCGGCTGGAGGGGGTGCGGCTGGGGCTGCCCGGCGGCTACCAGGGGGCCAACGCCGTGCTGGCGGTGGGGGCCGCCGCGGCCCTGGCAGCCCGGCTGCCGGGCGTGCGCCTCACCGGTGCCGCGGTGCGGCGGGGACTGGCCGCCGCACGTCTACCCGGCCGGCTGGAGGTCCGGCGCATGTCCGGACAGCGACTCCTGGTGCTGGACGCGGCCCACAACCCGGCGGCGGCACAAGCCCTGGCCGCCGCGCTCCCCGCCCTGGCGGGGTCCCGGCCCGTCACCTTGCTGTTCGGCCTGATGGCCGACAAGGATGCCCCGGCCATGGCCCGGATCCTCTTCCCGCTGGCGGAGCGGGTGATCCTGTGCCGCCCGCGCACCTCCCGGTCCCTGGCCCCGCGCCGGCTGCTGGCGGCGCGGCCTGGGGATGGTCCGCCGGCCCGAGTCGTGGAGGACCCGGCGGAGGCCTTCGCCCGAGCCCGGGAGGAGACCCCTCCGGGCGGCCTCCTGCTGGTGGCCGGGTCGTTCTATCTGCTGGGAGATCTCCGCCCCCTCACCGCCCGTTATCCTCGTAAGTAAAAGAAAAGAATAAGTATATGCTCTATAAAGCGATCCGCAGGCCTTGACTTCAAATACCGTCTGCAATAGATTTGCATATGAGATGAGTTTCCGGAACGCAGGCGGAGAGGTGGATCTCGACCTCCTGGAGCGGCGCTGCCGCGAGGGGGGGATGTCCCTCACCGTGCAGCGGCGCAGCGTCTACCGCTCGCTGGCCAGCCGCACCGATCACCCCACCGCCGACCAGCTCTACGACGACGTCCGCGCCGAGCTGCCGGAGATCTCCCGCACCACCGTCTACCGCGTCCTGGAGACCCTGGTGCGCCTGGGCGTGGCGCGGCGCGTCAACCGCCAGGGGACGGCGGCCCGCTTCGACGCCAACACCCGCCAGCACCACCACCTGGTCTGCGTGGAGTGCGACCAGATGATCGACTTCGACGACCCCCGGCTGTCGCTCCCCCTCCACGAGGTCCCGGGCGCGGCCGGCTTCACCGTAACCGACTACTCCATCGACTTCCGGGGCATCTGCGCCTCGTGTCGCGAAGGAAAGGACCGAACCGGATCATGAGCATGCTGAGACTTGGACAGAAGGCACCCGATTTTTCGGCGCAGGCCTACCACAACGGCGAGTTTTGCGACATCAAGCTGTCGGACCTGCGGGGCAAGTGGGTGGTTCTCTTCTTCTACCCCCTGGACTTCACCTTCGTCTGTCCGACGGAGCTGAAGGCTTTCGCCGCCGACCACGAGAGGTTCAAGGAGGCTGGGGCCGAGGTGATCGCCGCCAGCGTGGACAGCGTCTTCTCCCACAAGGCCTGGTTCGAGAGCGATCTCCCCGAGGTGAAGTTCCCGGTCATCGGCGACATCACCAAGCAGATCGCCCGGGACTACGGCGTCCTGGACGAGGCCAAGGGGGTCGCCCTGCGCGGCACCTTCCTCATCGACCCGGAGGGGGTCCTCCAGTACATGGTGGTCTCGGGCCTGGGGCTGGGCCGCTCCACCGACGAGACGCTGCGGGCCCTGCAGGCCGCCCGCACCGGCGAGCTCTGCCCGGCCAACTGGAAGCCCGGCGAGAAGACCCTGGGGAAGGCTTCCTGACACGAACACGCCCCCCTGGAGGGCGGCATTGCCCCGGCCCGGGCCGCCGGCGGGCTTGACCCCGCCAAACCCCGGCCGGTAGATTCTCCGGGCCCGCCGCGCCGCCGCGCGGCGGGCCCTATCTCCTGCATCC
>JBFGDW010000132.1:0-8919 GCA_041580435.1 Candidatus Polarisedimenticolia bacterium
CCCGATCCACCCGGGCAGGGCCCGCCACCCGGTGCGATCGTGGGTCGGGGCGGGGGTGCTGGAGGACGAGGCGGTGCTGGGGATGTACGAGTACGATCCCGAGGCGTTCCGGCCCGGCGCCGATCTCGTGCTGGAGGTGTACCGGGCCGCCGCGCCCGATGCGCCGGTCCGCCGGGCCATCCCGCCCCGGCTGCAGCAGTCGGTGTGGGAGGACTTCGCGCCCTTCTACCGGCGCCTGGAGGGGGCACCCGCGCAGGGCGGACGCTGAGCCGCCACCCGCCCGCGCAGCCACGACCCCAGCCCCCCGCCCGCTGCGGCGCCGGCCGCGTAGTGGGGAAAGTCCCACCAGACGAAGGTCGTCCCCAGGAGGGCACGGCCGGCGAAGGTGCCGCGCACCTGCTGCAGCAGGGGCGGCTGCCAGAGCTGCAGGACCTCCAGCAGGCAGGTCACCGCCAGCACGGCGGCGGCGACGCGCCACGGGGGCCACCGTGGACGGAGGGCCAGCACGGCGGCGATCCAGAACATGACGTAGATCACGCCCCCCAGGTAGTCCTGGACCCACCAGGAGCCGGGGCCGTCGTACGCCTTGGTGGCCAGACCCAGCGGGGTCAGCAGGAGGACGGAGGCGATGGCGGCGGCGCGCACGGGTGAGGACCTGGGGTATCCTCCCTCCAAGGTATCCCAGGAGCGCCGGTAGCTCAGCCGGATAGAGCATCAGACTTCGAATCTGAGGGTCGGGGGTTCGAGCCCCTCCCGGCGCGCCAGCCGCCAGCACCACCGCCCACGCGGCGGGGCGATCCGTGTTTTAATGGGCCCCGGTGCAGGACTTCGACCTCTTTCATGGACTGCTCCTGGCGCGCATGGCCCGGGCCGCGCCCGGGCGGAGCTTGCACCTGGCCGAGGTGGAGCCGGCCGAGGCCTGGACCAGCCTCACACTGGACGGGCGGCTGGGCGTGGTCATCCGCCACCGCCCCCTGCCGCGCAAGCTGCGCCGGAAGGACGGCGGCATCAGCTGGCGCTTCGCCTTCACCGCCGAGCAGATGGAGCGGCTGCGCCGGCTGGGGGGGGCCGCGCCGGTGGCCCTGGCCCTGGTCTGCGGCCGGCGCGCCGCCGGCCGCGCGGAGGCCTGCCTCCTGGCGCCCCGGGAGGTGGGGGTGGTCCTGGACACGGTCTCCTTCCTGGCCCAGGGGCTGACGGTGCTGGCCCTCCCTCGCAAGGAGCTGTGGGTGTCGGCCCGGGGGCGCACGCGCCTCAAGGTCCCGCGCCGCTCCGTGGCCGACTGGCTGGCAGCCTCCGCCGGAGCCCGCCGGTCCGGCCGCGCCCCCGCCACGCCGCCGGTCGCCAGGACCGGCGGGTAGGAGGATCGCGGCATGTCCATCCCGCCGGCACCGCCCCCCCGCGAGCACATGGATCGCGCCGTGCGCGTGGTCTTCCCGGTGCGGGTCGAGTTCGCCGGCGCCACGTTCAAGATCCGCGAGTTCACCTCCAACCTCAGCCTGACCGGCGCCTTCATCCCCACGGCCCACGCCCCCGAGCCGGGTAGCCGCGGGCGCCTGATCTTCCGCTACTCCCGCTGGGAGGAGCCGTTCACCGTCGAGGCGGAGGTGGTGCGGGTGGTGACCGGGGACGCGGCCGGGCCAGACCAGCCTGCCGGCATCGGCCTGCGCTTCATCAACATGGACAAGAGCGCCTTGGAGCGGCTCCAGCGGCTGGTGGCAGGGCTGCAGGAAGGGTCGGTGACCGAGGCCATCCGCCGCACCGTCCGGGACGGGGCGCGCCCCCTGCTGGAGGAGCTGCGGCGCCGGCCGGCCGACCAGAAGGTGATCTTCGCCATGGCGGCCCAGGGGCCGGAGATCGACGACGTGATCCGGGAGGGGAACCCTGCCGCCGTCAGCCGCCTCCTGGACAATCCGCGCCTGGGGAGCAGCCACCTGCGCCTCATCGTCAAGGACACACGCACGCCGGTGCGGATCCTGCTCCTCATCCTGCGCAACACCGCCTGGCTGGCCGACGAGGAGACCCGCTACCTCCTCTGCCGCCACCCGCTGATCCCCGTTCCCCATGCCCTGCGCCTGCTGGGGACGCTGTCCACGTCGCGGGTGAAGGACCTGTCCAACCTGGCCACCCTGCGCCAGGCGATCCGCGTCTCCGCCCGCCAGCTCCTGCGCACCCGCAAGTAGGGAGGGCCCGCCCTCAGGGGAGTGGCGGCGCCGGGGTGCCAAGGCGCGCCGCCGCGGCGGAGCGCAGGGCCAGCACCAGCAGGCCGATGAGCGATCCAGGCAGGATCGTCACCCACCACGCCTGCCCCAGGAGATCGCGCCCGGCGGCCAGCATCCCGCCCAGGGAGACGGCGGGCGGCGGCGCCCCCAGCCCCAGGAACGACAGCGCCGACTCCAGCAGGACCACGTCGGCGAAGCGCAGCGCCAGGGTCACCGCCACCACCGGCGCCAGCTGGGGGAGCAGGTGGCGGGCCAGCGTGCGGACGGGAGAGGCGCCCACGGAGCGGGCCGCCGCCGCCAGCTCGCTGCGGCGCAGGGTGAGCAGCTCGGCCCGGGCCAGCCGCGCCAGCTCGGTCCAGCTCGTGGCTCCCAGGATCAGCACCAGCGCCAGGGCCGACGGCGGGACCAGCGTGGCCACCACCAGGTAGACCAGGACCCGGGGCAGCGCCAGCACCACGTCCACTCCGCGCATGAGCAGGGCGTCGGCCCAGCCGCCTCCCAGCCCGGCGGCCGCGCCGATGGCCAGGCCCAGGACCAGGGCCACCAGGGTGCTCAGGCCGCCGATGAGCAGCGCGTGCCGCAGACCGTGGAGCAGCCGGCTGGCCAGGTCGCGCCCCAGGCCGTCGGTCCCCAGCAGGTAGAGGCGGGGCTCGGGCGGCGCCAGCAGCCGGGCGGCCTCCAGGCTGGCGGCCCGCCCGGCGCGGTGAAAGGTCAGATTCTCGTTCTCCCTTTCCAGGGAGGTGACGATCCAGGTGCGCTGGTCGTCCCGGTGCAGGACATGGGCGCGGGTGAGGGGGGGCAGGAGGCGGGCCCCTGCCACGTCCTCCTGGCGGTGGGGAGGATGGGGTGCCAGAAACGGCGCCCCCAGGCCCGCGGCCGCCAGCAGCGCCAGGAGCCAGGCGCCAGCCAGGCGTGATCCACCGCGCCGCCCGCGCCCGCCGCCCGCGGCGCCGCTCATGTCACCTCCTCACGGAAGCGCGGGTCGAGAACTGCCGAGAGAAGATCGGCCGCCAGGCTGCCCGCCACCACCATGGCCGCCGCCACCAGGGTGCAGCCAAGGATGAGGGGCTCGTCCCGTGACAGCACCGCCTGGTACGCCAGGCGCCCCATGCCGGGCCAGGCGAACAGCACCTCGATGACGACGCTCCCTCCCACCAGTCCCGGCAGGGCCAGGCCCAGCAGGTGAGCCACGGGCAGGAGGGCGTTGGCCAGGGCATGGCGGGCCATGACCGCCCGCCGCCGCAGGCCGCGGCCGCGGGCGGCGCGGATGAACGGGCGGGCGAGCACCGCGCGCAGCTCGTCACGGACGTAAAGGGCGATGCCACCCACCGCCGGCAGCGCCAGGGAGAGGGCCGGCAGCACCAGGTGGCCGGCGACATCCAGCAGGCGGCTCCACGCCGTGAGCTCCTCGGAGCCCAGGGATCGCATCTGCGACGCCGGCAGCCAGCCCAGCCGCACCGCCAGCAACCCGGTGAGGACCAGCCCGATCCAGAAGGAGGGGAGCGCGTAGAGCAGCGCCGCCCCGGCGCCCAGGGCGCGGCTCGTCCAGCGGCCGGCGCCGGCGGCCAGAAGTCCCAGGGTGGTGCCGGCGGCGAACTGCAGCGCCAGGGCGAGCCCCGCCAGCAGGACGGTGTTCCCCAGCCCCTCGGCCATGACCGCGGCCACCGGCCGGCGGTGAGTGTAGGAGCGCCCCAGGTCCCCTGCGGCGGCCCGCGCCAGCCAACGCCCGTAGCGCACCGCCAGGGGATCCTCGGCGCCGAACACCTCTCGCAGCCGCTGTGAGGCGGCCGGGTCGACGCCGGCCCCTGCCTCCAGATGGAAGGGACGGCCCGGCGCCACCTCCACCAGGAGGAAGACCGCGGTGGCCACCCCCCACAGCACGGGCACTGCCGCGAGCAGCCGGCGCAGCAGGAAGGCGCTCATCGGCCCTTGCCTCGCCTTGCTTGTGCCGCCGGGGTGTAACCCCTACAATCGGCGGGAACATCCACCGGGGGAGCCACGTGAAGGGTCGGAGCGAGCGGGCCGTCCGCGGTTGGCGGCTCTACCTGACCATGTCCGGCGGCGTCCTCGCGGCCGCCGCCGTGCTGCTGGCGGCGCGGCCGCTGGTCGCCGGCGATCCGCCTTCCCCCCGGGCCGCGCCGGCCATCGAGGCAGGTGAGACGACGCCCCGGCCAGGCGGCCGCCTGGTCATCGGCGTGCGCGGGGATGTCTCCTCCTTCAACATCTACACGGCCCGCAACGCCTTCACCATGGAGATCGCCGACCTGCTCTACCCCAAGCTGGCCTGGGAGCAGGACGACTTCAGCCAGGGGCCGCCCAGCTTCGCGCCAGGGATCGCCCGATCGTGGGAGCTCACCGACGCCGGCCGCACCCTCACCTTCCGGCTGGATCCGTCGGCGCGCTGGGCGGACGGCACGCCCATCACGTCCCGGGATGTCCTCTTCTCCCATGAGGCCGCCCGCAGCGCCCAGGTGGGCTGGGTGGGGCGCGAGGTGAAGGAGTTCATCGAGCAGGTGACCGCTCCCGATCCCACCACGGTGGTCTACCGCTTCTCCCGCGCCTACCCCTATCAGCTCATGGATGCGGCCGAGGGGAACATCCTGCCCCGGGCGGCCTACGGTGCCATCCCGTTCCCCCGCTGGCCCGAGGAGGCGTTCCAGACCGCTCCGATCCCCGGCGGGCCCTTCCGCCTCAAGCGCTACGAGCGGGGAGCGCTCATCGAGCTGGAGCGCAACCCCCACTACCACGGCGCGCCCAGGCCGCACCTGGAGCAGGTGGCGTTCCGCATCATCCCCGACGAGGCGATGCTGGTCAACGAGCTGCTGGCCGGCGGCATCGACGTCATGGAGAACGTGCCCGAGGACGCCGCCGCCCGCGTCGAGGCCTCGCCCCGGCTGCGGCTGGTCAGCGTGCCGGACCTATCATACACATACATCTGCTGGAACACGTCCCGCCCGCTGCTGGCCGACGCCCGGGTCCGCCGCGCCCTCACCCTGGCCATTGACAGGCAGGCCATCATCGAGGGGCTGGTGCCGCGCACCGGGCGGCCCTCGGCGGGACCCATCCTTTCCTTCCTCTGGGCCGCCGATCCCGGCCTGGCGCCGTCCCCCTATGACCCCGCAGGAGCCCGCAAGCTCCTGGCCGAGGCCGGCTGGGCCGACAGCGACGGCGACGGCCTCCTGGATCGCCAGGGCCAGGTCTTCCGCTTCGAGCTGGAGACGAACCAGGGCTCCGGGCTCCGCCAGGGGATCGTGGAGATGGTGGCGGCCCAGCTGCGGCAGGTGGGGGTGGAGGCGGTGCCGCGGTTCTTCGACTTCGGCACGTTCATCGACCGCCACGAGCAGCACGAGTTCGACGCCTTCGTGGGCTCGTGGCGGGAGTCCACCAAGGTGGACCTGCGCTCGGCCTTCCACAGCGCCTCCCGGGACGGGGGGTACAACTACGGTCTATACGCCAACGAGAAAGTGGACGCCCTCATCGACCAGGCGCGGGCCGAGGCCGATCCCGCCGTGGCCGGCCCCCTCTGGCGCGAGGCCCAGCGCCTCATCGTGGAGGACGCCCCCTACACCTTCCTCCTGGAGCGGGACCGCCTGCACGCCGCGCCCCGGGATCTCCAGGGGTTCGCCCCCGGACCGCGCAGCGCCTTCGCCGGCCTGGCGGGCTGGCGGCGTGACGCGGGCGGGACGGCGCGCCCGTGAGAGCTGCCGCCCCGCTGCTGGCCGCCAAGCTCCTCCCACCCCATCCCGACCCCCATCATCTCCTCCGCCCGCGCCTGGTGGAGCGCCTGGCCGCCGGCCTGGACGGCACGGCCACCGTGGTCACCGCCGGCCCCGGCTACGGCAAGACGGCCCTGGTGTCCCACTTCATCCGTCAGGCCCAGGATGACGCCGTCTGGTACCGGCTGGACTCGTCGGATCGCGACCCGTGGGTCTTCTTCAGCTACCTCATCGAGGGGATCCGGGAGCACGTCCCCGACTTCGGCGAGCGCAGCGCCGGCCTGTGGGAGGAGTTCCGCTCCGGCGCCGCCGAGGTGGAGCGCCTGGCCGACATCTTCATCCGCGACGCCGAGGAGAGCCTGGGAGGCCGGCTCATGGTGGTCATGGACCAGGTGGAGCACCTGGAGGAGGGCGGCCTGTGCGCCCGGGGGCTCCGGCGGCTGCTGGACTACATGCCCGGCGCGCTGCACCTGGTCCTGGTGGGACGCTCCCTGCCGGACCTGGGGATCCGCTCCCCCCGGGCCGACGGCCCCGTCAACGTGCTGGCGGGCGACGATCTGCTCCTCACCCGGGACGAGACAGCCTCGCTGCTCCAGGACACCTTCGGCCTGAGCCTGGATGAGAAGGGGGTGGAGCAGATCCATCGCCGCACCCGCGGCTGGGTCACGGCGCTGCAGCTCATGCGGCGCACGGCCGGGCTGGAGCGGGGCCCGTCCGCCCCTCCCGAGGCCCTCTTCAACCGCACCGAGGGGGAGATCTTCGAGTACTTCAGCGCCCAGGTGCTGGACACCCTGCCGGCGGACGTGCGCCGCTTCCTGCTGGCGGCCAGCATCCCCGCCGTCATCGATCCCGACCTGTGCGCCGAGGCGCTGCCCGACCTCTCCGTCCGCCCGCTGCTCCAGGAGGTGCTCCGGCGCAACCTGTTCCTGTCGCCGCTGGAGAGCCGCGGCGAGTACTACACCTTCGATCCCCTGTTCCGCGACTCGCTGCGCCGTCGCCTGCGCGGCGATCTGGACGATGCCCACCGCCGCCGCCTGGAGGCGGCCTTCGGCACCGCCTTCGCCCGGCGGGGCGAGTTCAGCCAGGCCCTGGCCCACTGGCGGGCCTCCGAGGACGTGGACGCCATGCTGGACCTGCTGGGCAGGCAGGGGCGGGCGCTTCTGGCGGCGGGGCTGCTGGAGACGGTGCGGGAGGCGACCGGCTTCGTGGCGGGAAAGGGGAGACGGCCGGCGGCGGTGGAGGACCTGCTGGGGGAGGCGTGCCGGCTGGCCGGCGACCCCACGGCCGCGGTGGGTCACTTCCAGCGGGCGCTGCAGGCCGGCGACCCCGGCTCTCCCGAGATCGCGGGCCAGGCCCGGGCCGCGGCGCTCCAGGGGCTGGCCCACTCGCTGCTCAAGATAGGCCGGGTGGAGGAGGCCGACGCCACGGCGCGGCAGGCGCTGGCGGCAAGCCAGGGGAGCGACCCGGCCCTGGAGGCGCGCATCGGCAACACGCTGTCGGTGATCCGCTACCGGGAGAACGCCCTGGACGCGGCGGTCTCAGGCTGGCAGGAGGCCCTGGCCCGGGCCCGGCAGGCCGGGGATGAGCACCTGATCCGGATGATCGCCCACAACCTGGGCCTGCCTCATGCCGTCATGGGGGACTTCCGCCGCGCCTCGGAGTGCTTCGGCATCCTCACCGGTCCCGACAAGAGCCGCGTCGGCCCCGAGGAGGGGGCGGCCTACCTGAACCTGGGGCGCATCGAGATCCTGCGCGGGAACTACACCCGCGCGGCTTCGCTCCTGGGCGACGCCCGGGAGATCGCCAACCGGTGGAAGCTCCAGGGGCTGCTGGCGGACGTCCTGGAGGCCGAGGGGAACCTCCTGCGCGACAGCGGCGATCTTGCCGGTGCGGCCGAGCAGTACCGGCGCGCCCGCAGCCTGCTCACCGAGCTGGGGCAGCTCGATCTCCTGGAGGGGCTGGCCGAGGAGGAGGCGGTCCTGGCGGTGCTGGCCGGCGACGCCGCCCGCGCCGAGCAGATCGCCACCGAGGGGGTCGAGCGGCGGCGTGAGGGGGAAGACCGGGAGGCGCTGGCCTCGGCGCTGCTGGCCCTGGGGGAGGTGCGCTGCCGGGCCGGCCGCGGCGGCGAGGCGGAGGCGCCGCTGTCCGAGGCGGCCGGCCTGTTCGCCGGCCTGCAGCGAAGGTACCAGGAGTTTCTGGCCCGCCTCTGGCTGGGGCTGGCACACCACCGCCAGGGGAAGGAGGCGGAGGCCAAGGAGGCCAGCCGGGCCGCCCTGGACCTGGCGGGACGCCACGGCTACGAGGCGTCGGCCAGCCGCATCGCCGGCCTGGACGCGAGCTTTGCCGCGTGGCTGGGCTCCCTCCCCGGCGCGCCGGCGGAGCTGGCGCCTGCGGCGAGCCGGCCGGCGCCCACCCTGGCGGGAGTGGGGCCGGCGGGTGTCGATCTCAGTGTGCGCCTCCTGGGCCCGGTGGAGGTGTGCAGGGACGCAGGGACGCCCATCCCCGCCGCCGCCTGGAAGGTCCGCCGGGCGCTGCAGATCTTCTGCTACCTGGCGGCAGCCCGGGACCATCGCGCCACCAAGGACCGGATCGTGGACGCCCTCTGGGGGGAGGCGCGCCCCGCCGTCATCGAGAAGAACTTCCATCCCACCATCTCGTTCCTGCGCCGCGCCCTGAACCACGGCCACGGCGTCACCAAGAACTTCATCCTGTTCCAGCAGGGTGCCTACCGCTTGAACCCCGACTACCGCTACCACATCGACGTGGAAGCGTTCGAGGCGGGGATCCGCGACGCACGGCGCCTGCAGGAGGAGGGGGAGGCTGCCGGGGCCCTGGCGGCGTACGAAGCGGCGCTGGAGCTGTACCGCGGTCACTTCCTGGAGGAGGAGTACGGAAGAGACTACCGGCTCGAGGACCCCGGCCGCTTCGCCGTCTTCGAGGACCACCTGATCTACGCCGACGAGGTGCCCAAGATGCGGGCCTTC
>JBFGDW010000133.1:0-8829 GCA_041580435.1 Candidatus Polarisedimenticolia bacterium
CGCCGCCCTCCTGGGGCTGGTGCCCGGCGCCGGGCACGTCTACGCCGGCGAGCCTTTGCGCGGCCTGACATGGCTGGCCGGCACGGTGGTGGGTCTTTTCCTGTTCGTCGTTCCGGGCGTGGTGATCTGGGGCGCGTCCATCGCCGACGCGAGCCTCTGCGCGCGGCGTGGCAACCTGGGTCTGCGTCCCTTCGCCTGGACGCCTCCCATCACCTGGATCAGCGATGGCCCGGACCCGGCCTGTCCCGAGGCGCCGGAGGCGCCGGCGCCGGATCGTGAGAATGAGCGCCGGCCGACGGCCCCTGCGCGAGGATCCGTCCGATAACCTCCGGGTCGTCGGGCAGCAGCCCCACCGTCACCAGCCGCGGCACCAGCAGCGCCCACGACGGGTTCATGAGGAAGGCGCGCCGGAACACCGGCAGCGAGTCGGTCACGCGGTCGATGGTGACCAGGGCCACGGCGTGCCAGAAGATGAACTCGTGGTTGTCGGGGACCAGGCGCTCGGCGGCGGCGTACGCCTGCAGCGCCTCGTCGTACCGCCTGGCCGCCACATGCTCGTCACCGGCGTTCATGAGCCGGTAGGCCCGTTGCAGCCGCACGAGGCGGCGCAGCTCCTGCACCGGCTCGGGGTGGTCCTCCACCCGCAGATCCACCACCCGGTCGATCCAGATGTTGCCCGTGGGCTGGCCCCGCACCACCAGGATGGCGGCGGACTGGCGACCGCGGATGTCGCCGCCGGCACGCTCCGCCGCCTCCAGGGCAGCCAGCATCCGCTCGGCCAGGTCCCCCGACTCGGTCTCGAACGCCCGGGCCATGGCCGGCCAGACCCCGTCGTCCAGCATGAGGTTGGCCTGCACCGAGTACCCCTCGCCCAGATGATGCCCCGCCGCGGGAATGCACAGGCTGCCGGTGTGGGCCGCGGCATGGCCCCGGGCGTCCACCATGGCCACCTGCCGCACCTCGGCCTGCTCGTCCTTCTGCAGGAGGCGGCGCAGCGTCTCGGGCGCCGACACCCCCTCGGCCATGAGCGCCAGCCCCTCGGGCCCGTAGGAAGGCTCCACGAACGACTGGGTGGCCACGGCCCCCACGCCGGCCTGGGCCCAGGTCACCAGGCTGCCCACCGAGAACCAGTGGGACTGCACCGCCACCCCCAGCTCTCCCGTCTTGGGGTCCCGCGCCACGATGGAATAGGTGTGAGCCAGGGGGGCGGAGACACGCGGTTCAGCAGCCGCCGGGCGGACGTCAGGGGTCTCGCGTGGGCTGGCCGCCGCCGGGGACGCGGTGAGGGCCGCGGCGAGCAGAAGGCCGGCGCCGGCCAGGCGGCGCGTGGTCGGACGGACGCGAATGGTGCAGCTCGATCGCACGGCTGATCTCCTCGAAAGGGGAGGATTCCCAGCCATGGTAACTCCAAACCGGCCAAAAAGCCCGCCTGCCCCCGGGCGGGCCCGCGTCCCCGGCAGCGCCACGCGGGGAGGGCCGGCCAGCTTCGCGGCGACGCGGCGGCGTTGGCGCGCCGGCGCGGGCTGCCGGTTGCCCTCACGGGCATCGACGGCAGGCGGCAGGGGCGACCCGGACCGCTACGGCCCTTCCTTGACCGGGAGTGCGCCGCCGACGGCGTCGGTTCCGGCCGTGATCTCTCCGGCGCCTCCACCTCCAGGGCTCAGCTCGGCCAGGGCCTCCAGCAGGGCCGCGAAGCGGCTCAGGTGCTTGTCGGCATCGCCGTAGCGGCTCAGGGCGTTGCCCAGATGCTTGCCCGCCACGGTGAAATCCTCGCTGAAGCGATTGAACTCGCCCCGCAACCCCTGGATCCGCTCCAGGATCTGGCGGGCTTGGCTCTCGATGCGCAGCCCCTGCAGGCCGATGAGGATCACCTGCAGGTAGGCGTAGAACGAGTTGGGTGACACGGGGATGACCCGCTTGGAGAGGGCATAGGAGAGGATCCCCTTCTCGTCGGCGATCTCCTCGTCGCGCACCACCGCCTCGTAGTAGACGTTCTCCGCCGGGATGTACATGAGAGCGAAGTCGTAGGTCCCCTCCTCGGGGCGAATGTACTTTGCGGCGATGTCGTTGACGTGCTTGCGGATATCGGCAAGGAAGGCGCGCCGCTCCTTGCGCCGGGCCTCGTCCCCCTCGGCCTCCACCACCCTCCGGAAGTTCTCCAGGGGGAACTTGGCGTCCACTGGCACCAGCCCGCTGCCGGCCCGGATCACCGCATCCACCCGCTCGCCCCCGGTGAAGCCGTGCTGGAGGATGTACTGGGACGGCGGGAAGATCTGGGCCAGCAGGTCGCCCAGGAAGAACTCCCCCAGGCCGCCCCTGAGCTTGGGCGCCTTGAGGATGTCCTGCAGCGCACGGATGTCCCGGGTGATCTGGGAAACGCCCTTGACCGAGGCGTCCACCTCACCCAGGCTGCGCTGCACCTCGCGCACCACACGGGTGGTGGACTCCAGCCTCTCGTCCAGGGTCTTGCGCGAGGCCTCGATGCGATCGCCCACCGTCCGCGAGATGGCCTCCAGGCGCTGGTCCACCCGGCTCTGGCCGCTCTCCAGTCCCTGGGCCAGAGTCTCCCGCAGCGCCGTCACCTGCTGCTGGAGCAGGGCCAGGGACGGATCCGGCCCGCGGGACGCTTCCATCTCCCGGCGCGCCGCCTCCAGCTCGCGGGTGCGCCGCCAGAGGAGCCACGCCGCGACGGCGAGGCCCGCCGCCACGGCCCCCAGGATGGACGCCGCCGCCCAGGCCGGCATCATCCCTCTCGGGCGCCGGCCGCCCGGCGGGCGCCGGCGAGGGGCGCCGTCCGCCGGGGGTGAAGGGAGGCCGCGGGACCGGGAGCTCGCATGGGCTACCATGATACACGCCCCAACCGCTTCAGGAGGATGACATGGCCGCTTCCCCGCACGGGTACGAGGCTCTGACCTTCGACTGCTACGGCACCCTGGTGGACTGGCAGGGGGGGTTGCTGCAGGCGGTGCGCACTCTCCGCGCCCTGGACTCCACCGCCACCCTGGACGAGGGGCTGTTCCTGCGCCACCGCCAGGAGGAGGAGGCAGCGCTCCAGCGGGAGCCATACCGTCCTTACCGCGAGATCGTCGCACTCTCGGTGCGGCGCGCCCTGGCGGCCCAGGGGATCGCCATCTCCGAGGACGAGGCGCGGCGCGTCGCCGGCACCGTGGGGGACTGGTCGCCCTTCCCCGACACCCGCAAGGCGCTGGAGACGCTGGGAGCCGGGCGCAAGCTCATCATCGTCAGCAACGTGGACCGCGAGGACATCACTCGCACCGTGGAGAAGATGGGCGTGCGCTTCCATGCGGTCATCACCGCCGAGGACGTCCGCGCCTACAAGCCGGGCCGCCCCCACTTCCAGCGTGTCCTGGAAGAGGTGAAGCTGCCCCGGGAGAAGGTCCTCCACGTGGCCCAGTCCCTGTTCCACGACATCCGGCCAGCCTCCGACTTCGGACTGGACTCGGCCTGGATCAACCGCCTCAAGGAGCCGGTCCCCCGGGATGTGTCGCCGCGCTACCACGTGCCCGACCTGGCCTCCCTGGCGGCGGCGCTGGGGTCCCGCTCCGTCCCTTGAGCATCGTGGTCCAGATCGCCGCCCCGCTGCGGCTCTACAGCCAGGCCCCGGCGGAGATCCGGCTGGCGGCGCTCACCGTGCGCGCTGCTCTGGGAAGCCTGCGGGACGACCACCCTCGCCTTTACCGCAGCGTGTGCGACGAGACCGGGGCCGTGCGGCGCCACGTGAATCTCTTCGTCAATGGCCGCCACGTGCGGGACCGGGAGGGGGTGGACACGCCCCTGTCATCCGGGGATGCTCTCATGATCATGCCAGCCGTCTCGGGAGGTTGACCATGGCGGAACGCGTCGTCGTCTGCATCGGCACCAAGAAGGGTCTGTTCGTGGGTGAGGCGTCCAGGACGCGGCGCCGCTTCGAGCTGCGCGGCCCGTTCGGGCCTGGTGTGGCGGTCTACGCCGCCCTCATCGACACGCGCAGGTCGCCGCGCCTGTATGCCTCCAGCTGCAACGCGTTCTTCGGCATGAAGGTGCTGCGCTCCACCAACCTGGGCAAGACCTTCAAGGAGACCCGGCTGGCCCCCGCCTTCCCGGAGAAGGACGGCCGCGCCCTGGCCAACATCTGGGCCCTGGAGCCGGGCGGCGGCAAGAAGGAGATCCTGTGCGGCGTGGAGCCGGCGGCGCTCTTCAGGAGCGAGGACGGCGGCGACTCGTGGGAGCTCGTGGACGGGATCAGCGATCACGAGCACTCACGGAAGTGGCAGCCGGGCGGCGGCGGGCTGTGCCTCCACACCATCCTCCAGGACGGGAAGCGGGTGCACGTGGGGATCTCCACCGGTGGCCACTACCTGAGCGAGGACGGCGGCGCCACCTTCAAGGCGTCCAACGACGGCATCGGCGCCGGTTTCCTGCCCGACCCCTACCCCGAGTTCGGCCAGTGCGTCCACAAGATCGCGCGCCACGACGACGCCCCTGGCCGCCTCTACATCCAGAACCACGGCGGCATGGACGAGTGGCCAGGGGTCGGCGTGCTGCGCAGCGATGATCACGGCCATACCTGGCGGTCCATCGCCAAGGGCCTGCCCTCGGATTTCGGCTTCCCCCTGGTGGTTCATCCCGACGATCCCGACACCCTCTACGTTGTGCCGCTGGAACCCATGACCCGCACCTGTCCCGGCGGCGCGCCGGCGGTCTGGCGCAGCGAGAACGGCGGCGGATCGTGGAAGAAGCTCACCCGGGGCCTGCCCAGGAAGTCCAGCTACTTCACCGTGCTCAGGGACGGGATGGACGTGGACACGCTGCCCTCGCCGGCGCTGTACTTTGGCACCACCACCGGGCAGCTCTGGATGGGCCGGGAGGGCGGCGAGGAATGGACCTGCCTGTTCGACTCGCTGCCTCCCATCAACTGCGTCAAGGTGGCCGTAGTGTGAGGCAGGCGCGCCGGCCACGGCGGCCGGTCCGGGCAAGGTCGTCAAATGATGTAAAAATCCGGCCGGCGCGCCCCCGCGCCGGCCGCGCCGCAGCCTAGACTGGCGCGGTGTCCCGCGCAGCCTCCAGGATCGCCCGGCTCGTTCCGTTGCTCGCCGCCCTCCTGGGCGCGGCCGGTGGCTCCGTGCAAGGAGTTCCGGCCGCCGCCCCGGCACCCCGGGCCCAGGCCGAGCCCGGGCCGGCGGTGCCGCCGCGCCCGCCTCGCCCCTCAGTCCAGGTGCCGCTGCTGGAGGCACCACCCCGCCTGGAGGCGTTCCTGGACATGCATCCCGGCGGCGAGGTGGAGGCCCAGATGGCCCGGGTCGACGGCTTCGTGCAGCGGGAGCCGGAGGACGGCAAGCCGGCCAGCCAGAAGACCGATGTCTACCTCGGCTACGACCGGGACAATCTCTACGTGGTGTTCGTTGCCTTCGACGATGAGCCCCACAAGATGCGGGCCAGTCTCCCCCAGCGTGAGAACGTGTTCGGCGACGAGACGGTGGAGATCCAGCTGGACACCTATCTGGACCAGCGCCAGGCCTTCTCGTTCCTCACCAACCCGTTCGGCGTCCAGTGGGACGCCATGTGGATCGAGGGACAGGGATTCGACGGCAGCTTCGACACGGTCTGGCACTCCACCGGCCGCCTCACCGAGAGCGGCTATGTGGTCTGGATGGCCATCCCGTTCAAGAGCCTGCGCTTCGCCCCGCTGGCCCAGCAGGAGTGGGGCGTGCTCCTGGTACGGGACATCCCGCGCAACAACGAGACCTCCTTCTGGCCGCCGGTCTCCAGCCGCCTGGAGGGCCGCCTGAACCAGGCTGGCCGCCTCACCGGGCTCGCCGACATCTCGCCGGGCCGCAACATCCAGTTCATCCCTTACGGCACCTCCCGCTCGTTCAAGGCCCTGGAGCCGGAGGCGGCAGGCGGCCCCGACTTTCTCCGCGACGACGCCGACACCGACCTGGGGGTGGACGCCAAGCTGGTCCTGCGCGATTCACTGGCCCTGGATCTCACCTTGAACCCCGACTTCAGCCAGGTGGAGTCGGACGAGCCCCAGGTCACGGTGAACGAGCGCTTCGAGGTGTTCTTTCCCGAGAAGCGGCCGTTCTTCCTGGAGAACGCCTCGCTGTTCACCACTCCCATCAACCTGCTCTTTACCCGTCGCATCGCCGACCCTCGCCACGGGGCGAGGCTCACCGGCAAGATGCGCGGTACCTCCCTGGGCGTGCTCCTCATCGACGATGAGGCGCCGGGCCGCCGCCGGTCCGATACCGACCCCCTCCAGGGGGAGGACGCCGCCTTCGGCATCCTGCGCCTGAGCCAGGACGTGGGCCGCCAGTCCAACGTCGGTCTCATGTACACCCAGCGCACCTTCGGGGACGCCTTCAACCGGGTGGCCAGCGCGGACGCGCGCTTCAAGCTCAACGACAACTGGTCGGCCTCCCTGCAGACGGTGGCCACCAACTCCCGGCTCCAGGACGGCACCGACCTGGGCGGGCCGGCCCACAGCGCCTTCATCGACCGCAATGGCCGCCGCCTCAACACCCACACTCACTACCAGACCTACAGCGAAGGGTTCCGGACACTGCCCGGGTTCGTGCCCCGGGTGGACATCCGCGACGCCCACAACATGGTGCGCTACGCCGTGCGCCCGGAGGGGAAGCGACTCATCGCCTGGGAGCCGGGCCTCTATGTGCAGCGCATCGAGGACACCGACGGGGAGCGGCTGGACTGGAATATCGACCCGTCCATCAACTGGGAGCTCAGGAGGCAGACCCGCTTCGGTGTCTTCGGCCGCATCGGCCGGGAGCGGATCCGGCCCCGGGACTTTCCGGGGCTCACCGAGAGCCTGGACTTCTCCCGGGACTTCATCGGTGCCTGGGTGGAGACGCGCTTCGTGGACCCCGTCGATCTGGAGCTCAACGTGCAGACAGGCGACGGCATCAACTTCGTGCCGCCGGCCGGGGAGCCGCCGGGCGTCGCCGACCGCTTCGGTGCCCGGGCCGAGGTGGTCCTGCGCCCGCTGCGCCGCCTGCGCATCGACACCAGCTGGCTCTACACCCGGCTGGAAGCTCCCGATGGGGGAGCGATCTTCAGCAACAGCATCGTGCGCACCCGCTGGGGCTGGCAGTTCACCCCGCAGTTCTCGGTGCGCACCATCTTCCAGTACGATGTCACCGATGCCGAGCCTGAACGCACGTCTCTCACCGACGCCAAGAGCTTCAACGCCGACCTGCTTTTCACCTACCGCGCCAACCCCTGGACCGCCGTCTACCTGGGCTACAACTCCAACTACCGCAACCTGGCGCTGCTGGAGTCCGGCGGCATGCGGGAGCTGGTGCGCACGGACGACGACTTCCTCAACGATGCCCGCCAGTTCTTCGTGAAGATCAGCTACCTGATCAGGCTCTGAGCCGCGTCCGGCCCCGGGAGCGCTATCATGCAGGGTCAGGAGGATCCCCCATGAGACCACGGAGCACCCGCCTGACCCTGACGTCCCTCTCCATCCTGGCCGCCCTGGCCCTCCCGGCCGTGGCCGCCGATGGGGGCGCCGCCTGGCCATCCTGGCGGGGGCCCGCGCACACCGGGGTCAACCCCGATGCCGACCCGCCGGTGCGCTGGAGCGAGAAGGAGGGGATCAACATCCGCTGGAAGGCGGACGTGCCGGGCCGCGGGCTCTCCTCTCCGGTGATCTGGGGGGACCGGGTGTTCGTGCTCACCGCCACCCCGGTGGATGCCGCCGCCTACGAGAGATCCCAGCAGGGCGCGGCCGACAAGCAGGCCCGCCAGGAGTGGCCGCCGGCGGTGGAGCCCGTGGCCCAGCGTTTCCAGGTGCTGGCCTACGGCCGCGACGACGGCGAGCTGCTCTGGCAGAAGATGGCCGTGGAGGCGGTCCCCCACGAGAGCCATCACATCGATGCGTCCTGGGCCTCGGCCTCGCCGGTGACCGACGGCAAGCGCCTCATTGCCCACTTCGGCTCCTATGGCACCTACGCCTACGACCTGGAGGGCGAGCCCCTCTGGCAGGTGGACCTGGGGGACATGACCACCCGGAACGGCTTCGGCGAGGGGAGCTCGCCGGCGATGGCCGATGGCAAGGTCATCATCAACTGGGACCACGAGGGGGACTCCTTCGTGGTGGCCCTGGACGCCGCCACCGGCGCGGAGCTCTGGCGCACGCCGCGACCAGGGGAAGTGACCTCCTGGGCCACGCCGCTGGTGGTGGAGGTGAGCGGCCGCAAGCAGGTGGTCATCCCGGCCACCGGCAAGAGCCGCGGCTACGACCTGGCCACGGGCAAGGAGCTATGGAGCCTGGGCGGCATGACCGTCAATACCATTCCCACGCCCGTGCACCGGGACGGCACCGTGTACCTGGCCAGCGGCTACCGGGGAACCATGCTCCAGGCGGTGTCGCTGACCAAGGCCCAGGGTGAGGTGGAGGGGACCAGCGCCTTGCTCTGGACCTACGAGCGGGACACGCCCTATGTCCCGTCCCTCCTCCTCTATGACAACCAGATCTACTTCCTGAAGCACTTCCGCAACATCCTCACCGCCCTGGACGCCGCCACCGGCGAGGTGCGCTACAAGGAGCAGCGCCTCGAGGCGATCCACAACGTCTACGCCTCGCCGGTGGGCGCCGCGGGGCGGGTCTACGTCCTGGACCGGGACGGCCATGGCGTGGTCCTGGCCCACGGGCCTGAGCTCAAGATCCTGGCCGAGAACGACCTGGCCGCCGGCGTGGATGCCACCCCGGCCATTGCCGGCGACGCCCTCTTCGTCCGGGCCCAGGGCGCCCTCTACTGCCTGGCCGAGACCGGGGCGGGCGCGGGCTCCTGAGGGAAGCCCGCGCCC
>JBFGDW010000134.1:0-8815 GCA_041580435.1 Candidatus Polarisedimenticolia bacterium
CGGCTCATGCTGGACAACTTCGACCACATCAAGGCCTACTGGATCATGATCACGCCCAGGGTGAGCCAGGCGGCCATGCACTTCGGCGCCGACGACTTCGACGGCACGGTGGACGACGAGGAGATCGTGCACGACGCCGGAGCCACCACGCCCATGTACCTGCCGGTGCAGGAGCTGATCCGCCACATCCGCCAGGCGGGGCGGGTGCCGGTGGAGCGGGACACCCTGTTCAACGTCATCCACCGCCCCGGCGGCGAGGAAGCGGCCCTCACGGTGGGGGGCGCCTCGTGAGGGAGCTGCCGGCCCCCGGGCAGGCCGGCGAGTTCCTGCCGGTGGCCGCCGGCGCCGGCGCCTACCACTGGATCCGCCTGGCCGGCGGCACCCTGCTCGCCGCCGCCGGGCTGCTGGCGGTGAGGGCCGCCCTGCCCATGCAGGGGATCGGCTCCGCGGCGGCGGCCCTGGCCGGCGGGGCCCTGGCCCTGGCCGCCGCCGGCTACCTGGCCGGCACGCTCCTCCCCTTCTCCCGGAGCGCGCCGCGCCTCTGGTTGCGCCGCTACGCCATGGCCGGCGACCGCCACCTGCTGCGCACGCTGCTTCGGCTGGCCCGCCTGGTGGGGGACAAGACCGACCCCATCCTGCGCTCCTTCGTGCAGGCCAACAACGCCGCGGTGCGCGCCCTCTACCGGCGGCGCAAGCCTGACAACGTCATGGTCCTGCTCCCCCACTGCGTCATCTGGACCCGCTGCCCCAAGAAGGTCGTCAAGGACCTGGCCCGCTGCACCGACTGCGATCTCTGCCAGATGGAGGAGATCCTGGGGCTGTCCGACCGGGCGTCGCTGCCGGTGGGGATCGCCATCCGCTCCGCCGAGGCTTACAGCCAGGCCCGGGGCATGGGCCCCGACCTGACCCTGGCGGTGGCCTGCGACGACCGGCTGGTGAAGGGGATCACCCGGGTGCCCGAGCTCCCCGCCTTCGGCCTGCCGCTGCACCTGCCCCGGGAGGCCTGCCACGACAACCTGGTGGACCTGGGCGGCCTGCGGGAGGCGGTGGCCTACTTCGTGGGGGCCCAGCCGCGCCCGGCGCGCGCCGGCGTCCCCGTCCCGGTGCCGGCCAGTCCGCGCATCCGCCTCCCGGCCCTGGCCGCCTCCCCCACGCAGGTCGGTGCCGAGCCGGCCGGCAGCGCCTGAGGCCGCGGCCGGCGGCCGGCGGAATGCGCCGCCGCTGGTGGCGGCGCTCCTCCACACCCGCCCCCGCTCGTGGCCGGTGGTCACGGCGCACCTGGCAGCGGGAGCGCTGGTGGCGGCGGGGTGGCCCGGCGGCGAGCTGTCGGCGGGCGCCTTCACCCCCTGGCTGGCCGCGCTGCTCGCCGCCGCCGCCCTTTGGGCCGTCGGCCTCAATGGCGGCACCCTGGCTCTCAATGGCGCCGTGGACCGGGACGAGGGGGACGTGGGCTACCTGGATGCGCCACCGCCACCGCCCCGCGGCCTGGCCGCCTTCGGCCTGGGTCTGATGGGGATCGCCCTGGTGCTGTCGGCGGCCGCGGCCCGGGGCGGCTTGCTGGGGGGCGCCTACCCCTGGCTGCTGGGGACGGCGGTGATCCTGTCGCTACTCTACTCGCTGCCGCCGGTGCGGCTCAAGGCGAGGGCCGGCTGGGACCTGGCGGTGAACTGCGCCGGCTACGGCGCGCTGACCTTCCTGGCGGGCTGGGCGGCCATGGCCGTGCCGCTGGCGCCGGCCACCGCCTGGGCCGCCGCCGCCTTCGCCGCCCTCATCGCCGCCCTCTACCCCCTCACGCAGATCTACCAGATGGAAGAGGACAGCCGGCAGGGGGTGCGGACGCTGGCGGTCCGCCTGGGGCGGCGGCGGGTGCTGCATCTGGCCGCCGGCGCCGCCCTCCTGGCCTTTGCCTGCCTGGCGTCGGCGGCGTGGCTGCGCAGCGGCGGGCAGCCCGGACCCCTGGCCTGGAGGCTGCTCGTGCTGGCGCTGCCGGCGGGCTTGTGGGGCGCCGTGCTCCTGCCCAACCTGCGCGACGGCGGCCGGCGGTGCACCAAGGCGACCATGTACGCCGGCCTGCGCGCCTGGGCCCTCACCGACATCGCGGCGGTGCTGGCGCTGGCACCGCTCTGAGGCCGCGCGGGAGCCTTCAGCCGCCGTCCGCGCCGGCCAGCCGGCGCAGCGCCGCGGCCGCCTGCTCGCGCACCCAGGCGGCGGGATCGTCGTCCCGCAGTCTCTCCAGGGCGCCGGCGGCCCCGGCCGCGCCCAGCCGCGCCAGGGAGAGGGCGGCGTCCCCCCGGACCCGCAGATCGGCATCCGCCAGCGCCCCCTCCAGGGCCGGGGCCGCGGCGCCGTCCTGAAGGTCGCCCAGGATGTGGGCGGCGAACTGGCGGATGCCAGCGTCGGCGTCACCCTCCAGGAGACGTATCAGGGAGGGGACGGCGTCCTGCAGGCGACGCACCTTGACCACCTCCAGGGCCCGCAGGAGCTGGATGTGGCGGAAGGCGCCGTCGGCCCCGCCGGGACGCGGGCTGGCGGCCTCCCCCGCCAGCAGCTCCACGATGGCGCCGGGGTCGGCCTGGGCGGTGCGCGGCTCCTCCAGATCGCCGGGCAGGAACGAGTCGATGAGCCAGCGCCCGTCCACGAACAGCACGCCGGCCGAGTCGTACGGCTTGTAGCCGGTGGAGTGGACCACGAAGACGCGCACGAAGGCGAAGGAGACGCGGCGGATCTCCACCGGCCCGGTCACCACCATGCGGCGCTTGCTGGCGAAGAACCTCTCCACGTCACCGCCGTGGACCGTCTGCAGCTCCTCCCGGTAGCGGCCCGCCTTCTCGCCGGCGAAGCACGCCGTAAAGGCGTCGAAATCTCCAGCCTCCCGGGAAGCGGCCGCCTGCTCCACCACCGCCAGGACCGCGGCGGGATCCTCCCCCACGCCTCCGGCGCAACCGGCGGCCAGCACGGCCAGCCCCGCCGTGGCGAGGACGGCGCCCAGTCGCGGCGGGAGCGGCGCGGCCAAGCCCCTACACCAGGTAGGCGGCGGCGAAGCCGATCTGCGCCGCCATCATCATGAGGTACATGTGGGTCCAGGACGGGTGGTTCTCGGTGCGGGCCAGGGCTGCGGGGTCCCTGAGGATGAGATAGACCACGTAGCCCCCCCAGGCGGCCAGCCCCAGCCCCACCGCCGACAGGACCACCGGCTGGCCCGTGAGGAGGGTGTGCCCCGGCGCCCAGGGATCGGGCAGGATGACGCCCAGGGGCATGAGGAGCCACGGGAGCACGAAGAAGGGGGCCACCATGCGGGCCGCGGCCACCACGCCGTAGCGGATGGGCAGCGTGTTGCACCCACCTCGCGCATCCCCCTCCATGTCGGAGAAGTCCTTGGTGGAGGCGGCCCCCACCAGGAAGAGGAAGAAGATGAAACCGATGTACCACGGCTCCACGTGGAAGATGGACGCCACCATGGACCAGCCGGCCACCTTGAGGAGCATCCCCCGGGGGATGGCGATGGTGAGGTTGGCACCGAAGGTGTGGGCCTTGGTCCGCCCCAGCGCCGGCGCCGAGTAGATGAAGGTGGCCAGCATCCCGGCCAGGTAGATGAAGAAGCACTCGTGGCGCGCCAGCGGCGCCGTCAGCTTCTCCATGAAGGTGGTGGCGGGATAAACCACCACCACCCAGGTGGGGAGCAGCGCCGCCAGGTAGAGCACCCATGCGAACCGCCACGCCGACGGGATGTCCAGCACGCCGGTGACCAGCGGGCGGTGCGGCTTGTTGTGGCGATCGATCTCCAGGTCGTAGATCTGGTTGATGACGTTGGAGGCGGCATTGAGCAGGCCGGCGCATGCGGTCCCCAGGAGCACCGTCCAGATCACCGGCCAGGAGAGCGCCCGGGCAGGGTCCGGGTTCCAGGCGGAGCCGTACGCCGTCACCGACCCGGAGATGACGCCCAGGACCGGCGGCAGCAGGGTGAAGGGGCGCGTGAAGCGGACCCAGATGCGAGCGCGGGCGAGCAAGGGAGGAGGAATCTACAGGATGAACCGGGCCAGCGCCACCGCCACGGCGGCGCCGGCGACGGTGTTCAGGAAGTTGACCACCTCGTTGTCCACCACCTGCCGCGCCTCCAGGCTGGCGCCCAGCACCGACTCCCCCATGGCGCCGGCGAAGGCCCCGGCCAGCACCGCTCCCAGGGCCGGGGCGGGGATCAGGCCGGTGGCCACCCCCAGCCCCCCCAGCACCGCCGAGGCCGCGACCCCGGCCAGCGTCCCCTCCACGCTCACCGCCCCCTCGGTCCCCCGGGGGACCGGGCGCAGCGTGGTGATGAGGAAGGTGCGCCGCCCGTAGACCTGGCCGATCTCGGAGGAGACGGTGTCGAAGGCCGCGGTGGCGAAGGCGGCCACGAAACCCACCGTGAGGAGCAGGCCGTGGGGGGTGGCGGCGGCCAGGGCGATGAGGGCCACGCCGGCGCCGCAGTTGGCCACGGCATTGCGCACCCCGCGCGCGCCTCCCCGCGCCTGGGCGATCCCCGCCGCGGCCTTGGCGGCGTAGCCCACCCGGGTGGCGGCCGACCCCAGGATGAAGAAGGTCAGCAGCATGAGGTAGCCCGCCGGGCCACCGAAGGTGAAGATGGCGGTCCCCACCACGACTCCGGCCAGGAATCCCGACCGGTCCACTGCCCGGGCGCGCAGGGCCAGGCCGCCCACCAGCAGGTTCACCACCAGGCCCCATCCCAGGTTCATGGCCCACGCCCCGCGCCCCGCCGCCACCTGGGCGGGGTCCACCAGCGTCAAGGCGTACAGCGCCGCGCCGCCGGCCAGGGGGACGAGGAGGTTGTCGTCGATGCCGGTGGCCAGCGACTCCAGCCAGGCGGCCAGGATCGCCGCCGCCAGCACCAGCGCCAGGGAGGCGGCAGGATCGAGAGCGCGGCCGTGCCCGGCGGCGACGAACAGGTACAGCGGCCAGGCGGCGCCGGCGCCGGCCACGATGAAGGCCAGGCTGCCGGCCACCGACTTGGCCTGGTTCCAGGGAAGGCGCGGCGCGGGCCAGCGCTTGCCGGCCAGGGTGGCCAGGCCGTCGCCGAACGCCATGAGCCCCCATGCGGCGGCGGCGATCTCCAGGCGGCGGAAGAAGACCAGGGTCAGGATCAGGACCGACAGGGGGTAGAAGATGATCCCCCAGGCCCGGCCTCGCCGCCGCTCGGCCTCCCGCTCCAGGGCGTGAGCGGTGAGGCGCGGCAATAGGAGAACATTGAGGGCCAGGGCGGCGCCGGCCAGGAGCCACGCCCCCCACGGCGGCAGCCAGTGGAGCAGGACGGCGAACCCCCCCGAGCCGATGTGGACGGCCTTGCGCAGCCACTCCCCGCGGCCGATGGCGCCCGCCTCAGGCGGCAAGCCCGGTCTCCCGCAGCCAGCGCACCGTCCTCGCCAGCCCCTCCTCCAGGGGCGTGACCTGGTACCCCAGCTCGGCGGCGGCCCGGGCCGAATCGTACGCCCAGGCGCGCCGGTAGATGGCCACCACCTGGTGGGTCAGCTCCGGCTTGCGGCCGGTCCACTCGGCCAGCCACCACTGCAGCCGGCCCAGCGCCGAGGCCACCCCGTAGGGGATGTGGCGGCGCGGGGCGGGGCGGCCGCTCACCCTGGCCAGGGCCGCCATGAGCTCGTTGAGCGTGGCGTTCTCCCCGCCCAGGATGTACCCCCGACCGGGACGGCCGCGCTCCAGGGCCGCCACCACGCCGGCGGCCACATCCTCGATGTAGGCATAGCAGACCGGCTGGTCCCCAGGCCCCAGGATCCCGGGCAGCTTCCCCTGCAGGAAGAGCTGCACCTGCCTGGTCACCAGGCCGCCGGAGGTGAGGTTGCCCGGGCCGTAGACCACGCCGGGATAGACCGCCACCAGGGACGCGCCGGCGGCCATGGCCTTCCGGGCCACCTGATCGGCCAGGTACTTGGTGCGCTCGTAGTCGTTGTGGAAGGGGGGGCCGCCAGGCGGGTCGTCCTCCCGGCGCGGCCTGTCCCCCGACGGACCCAGGGCCATGAACGACGAGCAGTACACCACCCGCCCCACGCCGGCGGCGCGTGCGGCATTGAGGACGTTCACCAGTCCCTGCACGTTGACCTGGTCAAAGGCGCGCCGGTCGGGCATCCACATCTCCACCAGGGCCGCCATGTGGATCACCGCCTCGATCCCGCCCCCGGCCGGGAGGACGGCGGCCAGGGAGGCCGGGTCGGTGACGTCCCCCTGGGCCGCCTCCAGGCCGGGCTCCAGGTCGGAGGGAATGCGCCCCGGCCGCACCAGAAGAGTCGGCTGGTGCCCCGCCGCCAGCAGCGCCCGGGCCACGGCCCGGCCCAGGAACCCGGTGCCGCCGGTGAGGAGGATGCGCATGGCGCCTCAGGCCTGCGCCGAGCGCGCCGTCAGCACGTCCCAGAGGGCCTCGCGCCAGTCCCGGGGGGCGACCCCGGTGAGTTCCCGGTAGCGGGACGTGTCCAGGCGCGAGTCGGCCGGGCGCGGAGCGACGGCGTGGACCTGGCTGGACGACACCGGCACCACCTCCACCCGCCCGGCCAGGCCGGCCACCTTGAGCACGGCACGGGCGAAGTCGGCGCGGCTGGCGCTGCCGCTGCCGGCCAGGTGGACGATCCCCTCGGCTCCCGCCGCCACCAGCGCCGCCACCCCCTGGCCCAGATCATCCACGGCGGTGGGGGAACCCACCTGATCCATGACCACCGGGATGCGCCGCGCCCCCTGGGCCGCGGCCAGGATCTTCTCGGCGAAGTCAGGGCGCCGCCCGCGGCCGCCGAACAGCCAGGCCGTGCGCACGACGAGAGCGTCGGGCACCCGCTCCCGCACCTGCCGCTCCCCCTCCAGCTTGCTGCGCCCATAGACCGACAGGGGCGCGGCGGGATCCTCCTCGGTGTACGGCGCCCCCTTGGCGCCGTCGAACACGTAGTCGGTGGACAGGTGGACCAGGCGCAGGCCGCCCAGCCGCGCCGCCTCGGCCACGCTCCCCGCGGCGGTGGCATTGAGCCGGAACGCCGCCTCCGGGTCGGCCTCGCAGGCGTCCACGTCGGCCATCCCGGCGGCGTTGATCAGAAGATCCGCCTCCAGCCGCTCCAGCTCCCAGCGCAGGTTGAAGTAATCGGTGATGTCCAGCTCGGCCCGGGTGGCCGCCACGGTGTGGGGGGCCGCCGCCGCCAGGGCCCGGGCGATGGCCCGGCCGGCGCGCCCCTCGCTCCCCAGGACCACCGGCCGCAGGCCGGCCAGGCCGGCGTCCGTCATCGCCCGGCGCCCCGTCCCTGCAGATCGATGAAGTTGCCGATGCCCCTGAGATTGACCACGAAGCGGAACTCCCGCTGCTCGGTGCCGACGAAGTCCCGCTGGAGGACCTCCACGGCGAACCCGCAGCACTGGGTATCGTAGCCGAAACTGTAGCGCTGGTCCTGGAGCTCGGACAGCGTGGCGTCGTAGTTGAGGGCCACCGCCATGGAGACCTTGCGGCGCCAGAAGCTGGTCCCGCCGGCCACCCGCAGGCGGGATGAGTTGAGGGTGGCGCCGTCGAGGCCGTTGCGGAAAAACCAGGTGGCGTTGAGAAAGCCGCGCCCGGCGTCGTAGAGGCCGGCGCTGAGGCTGGCCTGGGAGACGGCCCCCTCCAGGACGTCATAGCTCACCCGGGCGTCGATGCTGGTTCCGGCTGAGGGATTGATGCGGCCCCCCAGGGTCACCGGCGAGAAGCGGCTGTCCCCCACGGTCTGGAGCTGATCCAGGATGCCGTCGTCGTCGGTGTCCACGAACTCCAGGTCGAACGACAGCGGGCTGTCCATGGAGTAACGCTGGGAGATGGAGAAGGAGGCCACCTCCACCGGGCTGGTGAGGAGGGTGCGGCCCGCCGGCGGCCCCGGGTAGAGGCTGAAGTCGTCCACAACCGGCGCCACCACGCCAGGGCGGCTGGCCAGAGCGGCGCTGGCCGCGTCGCCGGGGCCCGGCTCGGCGTCCGCGTCGGTCTCGGGCAAGGCCATGGGAGGCAGCGCCGGCGCGGCGGGGTCGGCGGCGTCCTCTTCCCCGCCATCCTCCCCGGGGGCGCGCACGACCTTGCGGGCGAAGAGGCGTGACACCACGCCGTACTCGATCTCATTGAGGTCGCCGGGAAGGATGTCGATCTCGTCGAAGCCGGGAACCCGGATGTTCTCCTCGGCCCCCGGCGCGGTCTGGTAGCGGTAGCTCAGCCGGGGCTCGATGGTGGACTTGAGCCGGCCGTTCCCGTCCGCGTCGAAGAAGATTCTCGACATGCGGGGACCCAGCGCCTGCAGATCGAACTGGACGAACTCCCGGGACAGGGAATCGCCGAAGACGTCGGGCTGGTTCGGATCCAGCGCCCGGCTGTAGTACGTCTCCCGCAGGCGCAGGGTGGGGGTGAGCTCCAGGTACGGGAAGGGGGAGGTGGGCATGGACAGGGTCGGGAAGATGTCGACGCGGCCATAGCTCCCCGAGGGGAAGCCGGGGCCCGACTTGTCCAGCAGGCTGGCCGAGCTCTCCAGGCCGAAGTACAGGGGGCTGCTGCCCAGGCGGCGGCTGCGGATACGCATCTCGGCCTCGGGGAGGCGGGACTGGATGACGTTCTCGGTGGTGAAGAACTGCTCCCGGCGCTCCACCCGCAGGTTGGTGGAGGTGTAGCCCCGGTTGATGACGTACTCGGCCCGGGACAGGGCCGACGGGTCGGAGCCACGATCGGGATCCCGGCTGAAGTCCAGGTAGTAGTCGGCGTCGGAGACCAGGTTGAAGTCGGCCAGCAGGCGACCGCGGGAGCGGAAGTCCTGGCGCAGGCGGTAGC
>JBFGDW010000135.1:0-8797 GCA_041580435.1 Candidatus Polarisedimenticolia bacterium
CGCCTTGCTGGCGCTGTAGGGGTCCCGCCCGCCCAGGGGGTCGTCCTCCCGGTGGCCGGAGCCGGAGGGCCGGCCGGCCGCCGAGGGCCCGGCCTCGTCGGCCTCGGCGTAGCACTTGTCGCTGGTCACCACCACCACGCTGGCCGGCCGCTCGGCAAGGCGCACCGCCTCCAGCACGTTCACCGTCCCCTGCACGTTGGTGGCGAAGGTGTCCGCCGGCTCCTGGTAGGAGCGGCGCACCAGCGCCTGGGCCGCAAGGTGGAAGACGAAGTCGGGGCGGACCTCCTGGACCAGCCGGGTCACGGCGCCGGCGTCGCGGACGTCCCCCTCGCGGTGATGGGTGCGCCGCGCCAGGCCCAGGAGGTGAAAGAGCGGCTGATCTTCATCCGGCGCCAGGGCCAGGCCGGTGACCCGGGCACCCAGGCCGTCCAGCCAGGCCGCCAGCCACGCCCCCTTGAACCCGGTGTGGCCCGTCACCAGAACCGGCCGGCCGGCGAAGCGGCCCTGGAAGGGCTCGCCCTCGGAGTGGCTCACCAGGTCCGCCACGGCGCCTGCCGCCGCTGCCACAGGTCCGCGAGGATCTTCAGCTCGCGCACCGTGTCCATGCACTGCCAGAACCCCTCATGCTCGTAGGCCATGAGCTGCCCGTCCCGGGTGAGTCCCAGCATCGGCTCGTGCTCCAGGGCCAGGCCCGGGTCGTCGCCCAGGTACTCGAACAGGCGCTGATCGAAGACGAAGAAGCCGCCGTTGATGCGACCCTGGCTGGTCTGGGGCTTCTCGGAGAACACCGCCACCCGGCCTGCCTCGGTCTGCACCTCGCCGAAGCGGGCTGGCGGATGCACCGCCGTCACGGTGGCAGCCTTGCCGTGGCGCCGGTGAAACGTCACCAGGTCGTCCAGGTTCACGTCGCTCACGCCGTCGCCGTAGGTGAGGAGGAACGGCTCGTCCCGGAGAAAGCGCCGCACCCGGCGGACGCGGGCGCCGGTGCCGGCCTCCTCGCCGGTGTGGGCCAGGGTGATCTTCCAGTCCTGCTCGTCGTGCTCCGAGTGGTAGGTGAGCCGGGCGGGGCCACCCAGCTCCACGGTGACATCCCGCTGCCGGGCCTCGTAGTTGAGGAAGTAGTCCCGGATCATGTCGCCCAGGTAGCCCAGGCAGAGGACGAACTCGGTGTGCCCGAAGCCGGCGTAGTACTTCATGATGTGCCAGAGGATCGGGCGGCCGCCGATCTCCGTCATGGGCTTGGGGCGGACCTCCGACTCGCGCCCCAGGCGGGTGCCACGCCCGCCGCAGAGGATCACCACCTGCATCCGTCGCCTCCCGTCAGCCGCCGGAGCCCTGCAGCAGCTCCGCCTGCAGCCACTCGCTCACCAGCCCGGCCAGGCGGCGGGTGGCGGCCTCCACGTCCTCCCCGTCCCGGGCCTGCAGCAGGATCTGCCCCAGGGCGGCCAGGCTGGCGGCCCCCCCCGAGAGCGCCTCCAGGCAGGCCCGCTCGTCCCGCTCCACGGTCCTGTGCAGCACGCCCAAGCGCCGGCGCCAGACCAGGATGCCGGTGGCCCTGCGGGCCGGCGGCGCCACCTCCAGGGGCTCCGGGAAGCAGGCGTGGGAGCTCCCCTCCACCGCCGCCGAGTGGGTGGCGTGGGCGCCCTCTTCCCCGGCGTGGGCCGCCTCCACCTGGCGCCACACCGGCGCCACTCCCCAGTCCAGGCCAAGCAGCCGGCAGGCGGGGATGAGGCGCAGCGACACGTCTCCCGACGCGGCGGCGCCGGCGGTCATCTCCTCCCGGGTGAGGGCCGGCGCGTCGGCGGCATCGAAGACGTCGATGCGCGCCCACTCCAGCCGCGCCAGGTCCCCCAGCCACGGGCGTTCCGCGGACAGCGGGTGGGTGTCCAGGAAGCCGGGCATCGCCTCGCCCAGGTACCGGAGGGACCAGTGTCGCGACGGATGGGCCAGCAGGTAGTCGGTGACCAGGTTGTGGAAGGCCGCGCCGCCCACCACCGCCGCCACCTTGGTGAAGTCGTCGGCCAGGCAGTCCCGCAGGCGGTAGAAGTACATGTTGGCGTAGACGTCCAGGCGCTCCGCCGGGCCCATGCGCCCGTCGCCACGGATCAGGAAGGAGAGGTCGGGGCTGGCTAGCCGCCCCTCCCGGGCCAGCGCCTCGGCGCCCGGTTCCACCCCCTCCGGGGCGGCGATGAGATCCCAGAAGAGATCCTGGGTCGCGCGCAGGCCCGGCGCCGGCGCCTTCACGCGGCGTCTCCCGGGTCGGCGCCGGCCTCCAGGGCAGGGCCGGCCGCGGCGAGGATCTCCTCCTGCAGCCGGCGGGCCCGGGCGCTCTCGGCCTCCAGCACGTCCCATTCGGGGATCCGGTCATCCCACTCCACCAGCGTGGGCACCGGGCCGAATCGCTCCACCGCCCGGCGGTAGAGATCCCACACCGGATCGGGGACCGGGTGGTCGTGGGTGTCCAGGAGGTAGCGCCCCTGGTCCGAGTGGCCGGCCAGGTGGAACTGCCACACCCGGTCCGCGGGGATGCCGTCCAGGTAGCGGACGGGATCGAAGCCGTGGTTGACCGAGCTGACGTAGATGTTGTTCACGTCCAGCAGGATGCCACATCCGGCCCGGCGCGACACCTCCGCCAAAAACTCCCACTCGCTCAGGCGCGAGGCGGTGTAGGTCAGGTAGGACGAGACGTTCTCCAGGGCGATGGGCCGGCCCAGCCGCTCCTGCACCTGGGCCACCCGTGAGGCCACGTGGGCCAGAGCCTCGTCGGTGTACGGCAGCGGCAGCAGGTCGTGGGCGTTGCGTCCGCCCACGCCGGTCCAGCAGAGATGGTCGGAGATCCAGGCCGGCTCCACCCTCTCCGCCAGCGCCGCCAGCCGGTCCAGGTACCCGCAGTCCAGGGGGTCGGCCGACCCGATGGAGAGGCTCACGCCGTGCAGCACCACCGGGTAGTCGGCGCGCACCCGGTCCAGGACGTCCAGGGGCCGGCCACCGTCCACCATGAAGTTCTCGGAGATGACTTCGAACCAGTCCACGCCGGTGGGCGCCGACAGGACCCGCTGGAAGTGGGGGCGCCGGAGGCCGACGCCGTGCCCCAGGCGGGGACGGGTGCTGTGGGAGGGCATGGTCTGCGATCCGCCTTGCGCCATCATTATAGGGAACCGGGCCGGGCCGCCGCGGGCCGCAAAAAGAAGGGGCTCCGGGACCGTTCCGACGGCCCCGGAGCCCGCCTCTCATGCCTCCTGCGGGCGGGTGCCCGGAAGAGGGCAGCTACTCCTTCTTGTCCTCGAGGATCTTGCCGCCCTTCTCCTTGCACTCCTTCTCGCTGGTCTTGACCCAGCCCTTGCCCTTGCAGGTGTTCTTGCCGGCGCAGTCGTGGCTGCCGTCGGGAGCGCCGCACTCACCCTTGCCGGAGCAGGAGTTGATGCCGTAGCACTTCACGCTCTTGGAGCCCTCGGCCTGCTCGCCGCTGGTCCCGCCGGCCAGGCCGTAGCCCGAGGCCAGCAGGCCCACGACGCCCGCAGCCACCATGACACCCTTCACACCGCTGAGATGACGAACCTTCATGTGCTGCCTCCTTGGAAACAGACAGTGACAACAGACTCCCGGCCACGTTAGGCGCGGCCCGGAGCTTTCCTCTGAACCGTTCGCTCGTTCCGCTCGTGTTCCTCGCTCGGTCCTTCAGGGCCGTCAACACGCCCCTGGCGGCCTGGCATTCCCTCGCTGCCCATGGGCCGGCGCCTGGGAGCGGGCACCGGCTCCCAGGTGGCTGGATTCCTCAGGCTGTGGCGTGGGGTGAGACGACGGCCCTTCCTGGCCTGGGCCCGGCGGGCGGACCCGGCGGTGTCATGATAGCCCGGCGGGGAGATGGACAGCAAGTGCCCGGTTCTGTTACCTTTTCAGGCGTCCCACCCCCCTGTCCGGCGCCTCCGGTGCGCCAAGAGGACCCCATGAAATACCGCCAGCGCGGGTACCGCGATACCGACAGGAAGCAGGAGCGCGAGCAGGACCGGCGCCAGGAGCAGGAGGCCCGGGAGGAGGCGCGCAAGGTCCGCCACGCCATGCACCGCACCGCCAGCGTGGTCATGCGCTGTGCCGACTGCGGCCACCAGACGCCGGGGCAGATCGAGATCCTGCCCGACACCACCTGCGAGAATTGCGGCTCGGCCCTGCACAACTGCCGCAATTGCCGGTACTTCGACACAGGCGCCCGGTTCGAGTGCCGGCAGGAGATCCCCAAGCGCATCCCCTCCAAGACCGCCGGCAACTTCTGCGATCTCTACGAGGCGCGGGCGGTCCTGGACGCCACCGGGAAGCGCGCCGACAAGAAGGCCCCCAACCCCCGGGACGCCTTCGACGATCTCTTCAAGAAGTAGGCGGCCGCCTCAGAGCGTGGCCGGCCGGGGCATCCGGGCCAGGCCCAGGGCGTGGGCCGCGCCGAACAGGACGGCATTCCAGAACAGGTCGCCCGCGACGGTGTTGGCGAAGAACGGCAGGGCGGCGGTGTAGCACGCCGCCAGTCCGGCCGGCGTGAGGGGATACCCCAGCCCGGCAGCCCAGACGCCGAAATTGGTGAGGACGAAGAACAGCACCGAGCCCCCCAGACTTGCCGCCCCCAGCGTGGCCAGCGAGCGCCGGCCCCGCAGGGAAAAGCCGATGACACCGATGAGCAGGAAGGCGATGTAGGTCCAGGGGCTCGGCGTCATGGCCGGCCCGCCGGTGGTCCAGGCCATGAGGTTGAGGGCGGCGTCGGACAGCGCCATGGCCGCCAGCGGCACGCCGAAGGCGAACACCGCCCGTCCCAGGACCGCGCCGCCGAACAGGGCCATGGCCGCCACCGGCGTGAAGTTCCACGGGTGGGGCACGAGGCGCATGAGGGCCGCGAAGCCCACCAGGCCCACGGCGGTCCACAGGGCGGCTCCGGAGAGCCGGCGACGGTCGTTCTGGGTGTCCTGGATCATGGTCTCGCCCTCGTCTCAGTGAGCCGTGAGTGTGCCACGCCTCACCGTCCGCTCGCAAGGGCCGCCGTGGATCCGGTGTAGAATGCGCCCCTCGCCTGGAGATGACCCCGTGAGCCTCATCAGCGCCCTCAACCGGCTCCAGGAGCAGCACGGCCACCTGCGGCCGGAGGATCTCCGCGCCCTGGCGGCCCGGCTCAAGGTCCCCCTCTACCGGCTCCAGGGGCTGGCCAGCTTCTACCCCCACTTCCGCACCGCGCCGCCGCCCCCCGCCTGCGTCGCCCTCTGCCGGGACATGTCATGCCACCTGGCCGGCGCCGAGGCGCTGGCCGCCGAGGTGGAGGTGGGTCTCGCGGGGCTGGTGGCGGCGGGCAAGGCCGAGGTCACCAGGGTCTCCTGCCTGGGACGCTGCGATGCAGCGCCGGCCGCCTGCGTCAACGAGGTCCCGGTGCCCCACGTGGCCGGGGAGTCCGCCACGCAGCGGGCCGCCCGGGTGGCGGCCTGGGCGCGGGAGCCGGGCACCGTCCCGCCTGACGACCCGGCCCCGTCCGGGCGGCGGTGGCGCATCGATCCCTACCCCTCCGCTGGCGAGCGGTACGGCGTGCTGCGCACGCTGCTGGGGGACGAGCGGGAGCGCGGCGGGGGAGGCCGCTTCTCCGACGCGACGGCCCAGCACGTGCTGGGGACCCTCAAGGAGGCGGGGCTCAAGGGGATGGGCGGCGCCGGCTTCCCCACCGCCACCAAGTGGGAGCTGGTCCGCGCCCAGGCGGAGACGCCCCGCTACGTGGTGGTCAACGCCGACGAGAGCGAGCCGGGAACCTTCAAGGACCGGGTCATCCTGGAGGAGCTTCCACACCTGGTCATCGAGGGGGCGGTCCTGGCCGGGCTGGTGGTGGGGGCCGAGCGGGCCATCGTCTACATCCGCCACGAGTACGGGCGGGAGCGGAGGGCCCTTGCGGCGGCCATGGACGACGCTGGCCGCCGCGGGCTGCTCCCCTTCCCGGTGGAGATCTTCGTCTCCCCTGGTGGCTACATCCTGGGGGAGGAGACGGCGCTGCTGGAAGCGCTGGAGGACCGCCGCGGCGAGCCGCGCAACAAGCCTCCCTTCCCGGTGAGCCATGGCCTGTGGGGCAAGCCCACCGTCATCAATAACGTGGAGACGCTGGCCCTGGTGCCGGTGATCCTGGCCCGGGGAAGCGACTGGTGGAAGGAGCAGGGGCACGGCGGCAGCGCCGGGCTGAAGCTCATCGCTCTGTCGGGGCACGTGGTGCGGCCCGGCGTCTACGAGATCCCCCTAGGGCTGCCCATGAGGGATCTCATCGCCCAGGCCGGCGGCGTGACCGGTGGGCGCGCCATCGCCGCCATCGCGCCCGGCGGGGCATCCTCCCCGTTCCTGCCGCCGTCGGCAGTGGACCTCCCTCTGGACTTCAAGGCGCTGCAGGAGGCCGGCTCCATGCTGGGGTCGGGGGCGGTGGTGGTGGCGGCCGAGGGGACCGATCTGCTGGCCCTGGCGGTGAACGTGGTCGCCTTCTTCCGCAACGAGTCGTGCGGCAAGTGCGTCCCGTGCCGCACCGGCTCGGAGAAGGCGGTGCGCATCCTGGAGGATCTCCAGGCCGGACGGGGCAGCCGCGCCGCCGTGGAGCTGCTGCCGCAGCTGGGTGAGACGCTGCTTCTGACCTCCATCTGCGGCCTGGGCCAGGTGGCTCTCAATCCGATCCTGTCGCTGCTCAAGCACTTCCCCCGCTGGGTGGAGCAGCGCCTGCCCGGCCCGGGCGCTGCTGGGCGGGCGTGAGACCCCCCGCCGACGACGTCCGCATGCGCGGCTTCCGCGCCCGCGCCGACCTGGAGGAGGTGCGCCGCCTGCTGCGCGCCGCCCTGACCCCCCTCCCCGCGGAGACGGTGCCGGTGACCGCCTGCGCGGGCCGGGTGCTGGCCGCGGCCATGGTCTCGCCGGTGGATGTCCCCGGCTTCCACCGCGCGGCCATGGACGGCTATGCCGTGCGAGCCGAGGACACCTTCGGCGCCGCGCCGGACAGCCCCCTCCCCCTGCGCCTGGCAGGGGACTCGCTGCCGGGCCGACCCTTCAAGGGCGAGGTGGGGCCAGGGACCGCGGTGCGCATCATGACCGGCGCGCCGGTGCCGTCCGGCGCCGACGCGGTGCTGCCGGCGGAGCAGGCATCCGAGTCGGCCGGCCAGGTGCTCGCCGCCGGGGCGGTCACGCCGGGGAAGAACGTGGGGCGCCGGGGCGAGGACGTGGCCGCCGGCACCACCGTTCTGACCGCCGGACGGCGGCTGCGCCCCCAAGACGCCGGCCTGCTGGCCTCCGTGGGGGCCGGGCCGGTGCCGGTCGTCCGCCGGCCGCGGGTCGACCTGCTCATCACCGGCGACGAGATCGTTCCGGCCGGCGAGGCAGCCCGGCCAGACGGCGTCCTCGACTCCAACTCGGTGATGCTGGCGGCGCTGGCGCGGCGCGACGGCGGGCGGCCTTCCCCCCCGGCCTACCTGCCTGACCGGGCCGAGACGCTGGCGGCGGCCCTGGGCGCGAGCCAGGGGGACGCGGTGCTCATCTCCGGCGGCTCGTCGGTGGGGCTGGAGGATCACGCCCCCCAGGTGGTGGCGGAGCTGGGGCGACTGGCAGCCCACGGCGTCGCGCTGCGCCCGGCCAGCCCCGCGGGCGTGGGCTTCCTGCCGCCGGCCGGTGGCGGCGCCGGGCCGGAGCGGCCGGTCTTTCTCATCCCCGGCAATCCGGTCTCCTGCCTGTGCGCCTACGACTTTCTCGCCGGCCCGGCCATCCGGCGGCTGGCCGGGCTCGGGTGGGAGTGGCCCTACCCCTCCCGGCGGCTCCCCCTGGCCCGCAAGGTGGTGTCGGTGGTGGGGCGGGTGGACTACCTGCGGGTCCGCGTCGCCAGCGGGATGGTGGAGCCGCTGGCCATCGGCGGCGCCGGCATCCTCTCGTCGGCGGTGCGCGCCGACGGGTTCGTGGTGGTGGCCCGGGACGCCGAGGGGCACGCCCCGGGTGAAGAGGTGGACGTTTTCCTCTATGATGCCCCGGTCCTGACCAGCGAGGAGGAGGCTCCGTGAACATCCGCTCCCCGAGGCGCCTGCACCCGACGGCCGCGCTGGCCGCGGCGCTCCTGCTGGGCGCCGGCGCGACCGTCCCCGCCGCCGCCGACCCGCCCCTGGCCTTCGTGGGGGCCCGCATCCTGCCCGTGGAGGGCCCGCCCATCGAGGGCGGAGCGCTGGTGGTGGACGGGACGGCCATCCGCGCCATCGGCCCGGCCGACCGGGTGCGCCCGCCCCGGGGCGCCCGGGTCATCGACGTGTCCGGCAAGGTGATCATCCCCGGCCTGGTGGATACTCACAGCCACATCGGCGGCGCCGACGGCGGTGACCGCTCGGCCCCCATCCAGCCGGCGGTCCGCCTGCTGGACTCCATCAACGTGCGCGCCGCCGCCTTCCAGCGCGCCCAGGCCGGCGGCATCACCACCGCCAACCTCATGCCCGGCTCGGGCCACCTCATGAGCGGCCAGACCATCTACGCCAAGCTGCGCGACGGCAACACCATCGACGACCTGGTCCTGCGCGGCCCCGGCGGGCGCATCCTGGGCGGGATGAAGATGGCCAACGGCACCAACTCCCGGCGGGATCCCCCCTTCCCCGGCACCCGGGCCAAGTCGGCGGCGCTGGTGCGGGAGCAGTTCGTCAAGGCCCAGGCCTACCGGGAGAAGCTGGCCCGGGCCGGCGACGATCCCACCAAGCGCCCCGATCGCGACCTGGACATGGAGGCGCTGGTGGAGGTCCTGGACGGCACGCGCATGGTCCATCACCACACCCACCACCAC
>JBFGDW010000136.1:0-8790 GCA_041580435.1 Candidatus Polarisedimenticolia bacterium
CCGGGCGTAGGCCACGGCCTTGAGGAAGTGGGGCGAGATGGTGGGCTCACCGCCAGAGAACTGCACGGACATCTGGCGCTTGGGCTTGACCTGGATGGAGTTGTCCAGGATCTCCTGGATCTCCTCCCAGCTCAGCTCGTGGACATAGCCCACCTGGTTGGCGTCCATGAAGCAGGGATTGCACATCATGTTGCAGCGGTTGGTCAGATCCACGGTGAGCACGGCCCCGCGGCCGTAGCGGATGGTGGAGGTGCCGTGATTGTGGATGGAGTCGGGAACCATGCGGAAGTCGCGCCCGGGGTAGAGCTGCTCCATGCGCCGGAGGAAGCCCGCGTCCACGGCCATCATGTCCTCGTAGCGGCCGTGCTTGGGGCACTCCTTCACCATCCAGACCTGGTTGTCCTTCTCGATGATCCGGGCCTTGATCTCGCCGGGGTTGCCCTCGATGAGGACCTTGTAGTCCACCTTCCGGGACAGGATGGCCTCGCGGACCTCCTTGACGCAGCCCGGGCACAGGGAATCGGTCTCTCGCGGGAATCCGAGAGTGGGAAAGGTGCGGTCCTTGGACTTCATGAGGGGCGCGGGCGCCCAGCGGGGGTGGAAGGACTTCTCGGGGATGAGACGGTCGACGACCCGCACCCCCTTCCACGCCACATTCGCCAAAGAGCTCAGCCCCTGTCCCAGCGCCGTGGACACGTGGTTCATCTTGATCAGCCTCCTCGAACTGTTGATGCTCGCCGACGCCCGGGGATTCCCTTCGCGTGAGGAGGGCCTGCGCCGGCCGCGGCTTCCTGCTCCTTCGTCTCCCACCCCGGGTCATGCATCTCCCGACCCCGGGGAGGGCCGCAGGATCGGTCGGACGTTAGCCGAAATGGAATCCGGACGCAACCGGTCCCCTTCCTCCTGCAAGGCCCCTCGAACCAGTCATTTCGGCCCGCCGGGAGCTCCCGCCGCTGGCCGCGCGCGGCCCTGACCCCGGCGGGAGGGAGGGGGTGGTGGGAGGCGCTCCCAGAGGCGCTTGGCGTTGCCGTGAAGGATGGCCGCCAGGGCTTCACTGGAGAGCGGCAGCTTCCGGAAGGCGGCGATGTTGACCGCCGGGTCGGGCACCCCCGGGCCAGGCCAGTCGGTGCCGAAGATCGCCTTGTGGGACAGCTTCTCCAGGCGGGGGAACATCTCCAGCACCCGGCCCGGCGGGATTCCTGACAGCTCCAGGTGGACGTTGGGGTGGCGGCGCGCCAGGAAGAAGCACTCCTCGGCCCACAGCGGCCGGCCGGCGTGGGCCAGCAGGAGGGTCAGCCGGGGGAAGTCCACCGCCACGTTGTCCATGGGCATGGGGTGGCCCAGGGTGCTGCGGGCCCCGGGGAAGACCGAGGTCCCGGTATGGATGGTCACCGGCATCCCCAGCGCCTCGGCCCGGGCATAGATCCGCGCCAGGGCCGGAAAGGGTCCGGGGCCCCCGGCGGCATCCCGGTAGGCATCGGGGGCCACCAGCTGATGGGGCGGGTGGATCTTCAGGGCCCGCACGCCCATCTCCAGCAGCCGCTCCACGTCCCCTTCCGGGTCGGTGGTGAAGCGCGGGTGGACCGACCCGAAGGCCAGCAGCCGGCCGGGGTCCTCGGCGCAGAACCGGGCCGAGAAGACATTGCTCGAGTCGTCGAACCCCATGAGGTCGGGGCTGGTGTAATTGATGATGCCGGCCCGCTCCACGCCCAGATCGTCCAGGCGCCGCAGGAAGGCCTGGGGGTCCCGGGACAGCGCCTCCAGCTCGGCGAAGCCGGGGCGGTCGGCGCGCATCCGGTCCAGGATTTCGGGCTTCATGGTGTCCCACGGCTGCATGTGCACGTGGATGTCGATGACCGGTGCGCTCATGTCATTCGTCCAGCGGCTCCGGTCCGGCCGCCGTCCAGCGGTAGAACCCCTCCCCGGTCTTCTTCCCCAGCTTGCCGGCCGCGACCTTCTTGCGCAGGATGGCCGGCGGGGCGAAGCGGCCCTTGTCCAGCTCCCGGGCCAGGGCCTCGCTGATCCCCAGGCGCACGTCCAGGCCCACGAGGTCGCTGAGCTTGAGCGGCCCCATGGGGTGGTTGTAGCCCAGCTCCATGGCCCGATCGATGTCGGCGGCCGAGGCCACCCCCTCCTCCAGCATGCGCATGGCCTCCAGGCCGATGGCCAGCCCCAGGCGGGAGGTGGCGAAGCCCGGGGAGTCCCGCACCACGATCCCCTCCTTGCCGAAGCGGGCCACCAGGTCCCGGGCTCGCTTCACCGTGGCCGGCGAGGTCTCCGCGCCAACGATGATCTCCACCAGGCGCATGATGTGGGGAGGGTTGAAGAAGTGCAGCCCCAGGAACCGGCCGGGACCCGGGATCGCCGGGGCCAGCCGCGCCAGGGGCAGCGAGGAGGTGTTGGTGGCCAGCAGCGCGGCTGGCGGGGCGGCCGCGGCGGCAGCCACCAGCACCTTCCGCTTGAGATCCAGATCCTCCGGGACCGCTTCCACCACCAGGTCCGCGGCGGCCAGCGCCGGCTCCGGATCCACGGCGCCGACCACGCGCTCCAGGGCCGCCCGGGCCTCCTCCGCGGTCACCTTCCCCCGGGCCACACCCTTGTCCAGGTTGCCGCGGATGGCCGCCAGCCCCTTCTCGATGGCGTCCTGGCCCACGTCACACAGGGTCACGCCGCAGCCGGCCTGGGCCGCCACCTGCGCGATCCCGTGTCCCATGGTGCCGGCGCCCAGAACCACCACCCGGGTCTCCTTCTGCGCTGCCGCCATGCTCCCTCCCCGCCCGGCGCAGGGCCGGCCGGCGATGATACCAGCGCCCTGGCCGGCCCGGTGCCAGCGGCCGGAACCTGAGGGGTGTGCCCTGCGTAGGAGACCTCAGGGGGCGCCACACGCCGGCGGCCCCGGGGAGGAGATCATGGCGAGAACCCTATTCCTGGCGCTGGCGGCCTGCCTGCTGGCCGCGCCGCCCCTTCCCGCGTGGGCCGGCGGGGCGCTCCACGGGACCGTGACCACCGCCGATGGCGCGTCCTACACCGGCTCCCTGCGCTGGGATCGCAACGAGAACTTCTGGGACGACCGCCTCGATGCAGCGAAGAGCGAGGAGATCTACGTGAAGAACCGGGAGAACACCTTCGTGTTTCTCGGGCTGCGGCTGCCAAGGTGGGGAAGCGGCGGGAACTGGACGCGAAGCTCCCTCAGCATTCCCTTCGGCCACCTGCAGTCCCTCGAGCCCCAGGGAGGCAGCCGCGCCCTGCTGGAGCTGAAGGGAGGGGTCCGGCTGGAGGCGAGGGCCGGCAGCACTGACCTGGGATCCAGCATGAGGGGGCTCACCATCACCGAGCCAGGCGGGCGGACCGTCGAGCTGAAGTGGAAGGACATCCGCCGCGTCGAGTTCTCTTCGGGGGCCGACGCCGGCCTCGACGGACGCCGACTCTACGGCACCGTGACCACACGCGGCGGCCCGTTCACCGGCTTCGTGGTCTGGGACCGGGACGAGTCGCTGCTGGACGACATCCTGGATGCCCGGGACGGCGGGCGCGAGATCGAGGTCCCCTTCGCCCTCATCGCCCGCATCGAGCGGGAGGGCTCCCGTCGCAGCCGGGTGACGACCCGCGACGGCGAGGTGATGATCCTGTCGGGCACCAACGACGTGGACAGCGACAACCGGGGCATCCAGGTGCAGGTCGCCGGGCTGGGACAGGTGGAGGTCCCCTGGGACGAGTTCGTGGCCCTGGACCTGGCCCCGGCCCCCGCCTCCCCGGGCTACGAGGCGTACGACGGCGGCTGGCGCCTGACCGGTCGGGTGCGCCTGGCCGACGGCGGCGAGGCCAGCGGCGAGGTGACGTGGGATCGGGACGAGACCTACTCCTGGGAGACCCTGGACGGCGAGTCGGCGGGGCTGAGCTACTCCATCCCCTTCGAGCGCATCCGCTCCATCCGGCGCACTTCCCGCCACGGGGCCCAGGTGACCCTGGCCGACGGCACCAGCATGGAGCTGCGCGGGACCAACGACGTGGACGAGACCAACAAGGGAATCGTGGTGCGCGGGCCCTCCGGCCAGGTCGTGGAGGTGGACTGGGCCGGCTTCGAGTCCCTGGACCTGGGCCCGCCGTAGGGGCCTGCGGCCCCTCCGTCCGCTGGCTCGCGCCCGCGGCCGGCCAGAGAGTTGACAGGGGCCCGGGTCCATCCGTAGGCTGGACCTCCCGGCCGGGGCCGGGACCTTCCTCGGCCGCGGGCATGCCATGCGGGCCACGTATCACATCCTTCGCCCCCTGTTCCTGGCCGGAGCCTGCTCGGGCCTGGCTCTGGCCAGCGGCCCGGCGCCCGCCGGCCCCGCCACCCAGGGGGTCGCCCCCCACCGCCCGGGGGAGATCCTCATCCGCTTCCTGCCCGGAGCCGGTGCCTCCGGCCGTGCCGCCGTGCGGGGCCAGGCTGGCGCCGTCCACCTGCGCACCTTCCGCAGCGGCGCCGAGCACTGGCGCCTGGGGCCCGGCCGGGGCGCGGTGGATGAAGTGGCGCGCCTGCGCGGCCACCCCCTGGTGGAGTTCGCCGAGCCCAACTACCTGGTGACCATGACGGCGGCGCCGGACGACCCCCTCTACCCCCAGCAGGCCTCGCTGGAGAACATCGGGCAAACCGGCGGGGTGTGGGGCGTGGATGTCGAGGCCGAGCACGCCTGGGAAATCGCCACCGGCACCGCCGGCATCGTCGTGGCGATCCTGGACACCGGGATGGACACGACCCATCCCGACCTGGCGCCGAACCTCTGGACCAACCCTGGCGAGATCGCCGGCAACGGCCTGGACGACGACGGCAACGGCTACGTGGACGACATCCACGGCTGGGACTTCGTCAACAACGACGCTGACCCCAGCGACGATCGCGGCCATGGCACGCACGTGTCCGGCATCATCGGAGCCGCCGGCAACAACGGACTGGGAGTGGCCGGGGTCGCCTGGAGGGTGAGCCTCATGCCGCTGAAGTTCCTCGATGAGGCCGGCGTGGGGACCACCGCCGACGCGGCGGCGGCCCTGGAGTATGCCACCCTCATGGGCGCCCACATCAGCAACAACTCCTGGGGCGGGGGGGGCTTTTCCAGCGTGCTGCGTGAGGCCATCCGGAGTGCCAGCGCGGCGGGCAGGCTGTTCATCGCCTCCGCGGGCAACAGCAGCCGCAGCAACGACCAGCAGCCGACCTATCCGGCCAGCTACGACCTGCGCAACGTCATCGCCGTGGCCGCCCTGGACGACGCGGGCGCTCTGGCCGCCTTCTCCAACTTCGGCGCCACCACGGTCCACCTTGCGGCGCCGGGCGTCTCGGTGCTGTCCACGCTGCCTGGCGGCGCCTACGGACGACTCAGCGGGACATCCATGTCGGCGCCCCACGTGACGGGGGCCGCGGTGCTCCTCAAGGTGCTGGCACCCCAGATGACGCCGCGGGAGGTGCGCCAGCATCTCATGGCAACCTCCATCCCCGACCCGGCCCTGGCCGGCCTGGTGGTCTCCGGCGGCCGGCTGAGCAGCTTCCGCCCCCTGGCCGAGCCCGACCTGGTCCCCCCCGGCCCGGTTCTGGATCTCGCCGTGCTGTCCGTGGCCAGCGACGCCGTGGTGCTGGCCTGGACGGCTCCCGGCGACGACGGGAATGCCGGCCGGGCCGACAGCTATCGTGTCTTCCGTCGCCAGCTCTCGGAGGGGACCACGGAGGACGAAAGCGACAGCGTTCTGCTCGGCGTGGCCCGGCCTGCCGTGGCCGGCTCCCTAGAGCTGGTGGAGGTGCCGGGCCTGGCCTTCGATGCCGACTACGAGCTGTCGGTGACGGCGCTGGACGAGTGGGGGAACGAGGGACCCGCGGGAAACACGGTCCTGGCCCGGACCCTGCCTGCCCCGGTGCTGGCGCTGCCGGCGCCGGAGCTGCGCCTGCAGGTGCCCGCCGGCAGGATCGCGTCGCTGGCCGTGACCATCGCCAACCCAAGCGAGGGCACCCTGGACTGGCGCCTGGTGCTGCCGCCGTCGGTGTTCGGCGACTCCGGCGACGGCGACGCCACCGCCGCCTCCGGCCCGGCGCCAGGCAAGGGAGAGCCTGACCTGCGCTCCGGCGCGCCGGTGGCCGATGGCTTCGGCGGGCCCGACGGCTTCGGCTACCGCTTCTCCGACAGCGACGCGGGCAACGGGCCGCCCTTCCAGTGGACGGACCTGGCGGGCGCCACCCCCATCGCCGGGCTCACGGGCGACGACCAGGTGAGCGGCTCCATTCCTCTCGGATTCAGCTTCCCGTTCTACGGCGCGTCCTATGACGCGGTGTGGGTCCACACCAACGGCTACCTCACGTTCAAGCCCACCACGCCGGCCTACGCCAACCGGCCGCTCCCCAGCACCCAGGTCCCCTACGCCCTCGTGGCCCCCTTCTGGGACGACCTGCGCTTCGGCGGCCAGCTGCGTGCAACCTACGCCGGGGACGGCCAGCGGTTCACGGTGCAGTTCACCGAGGCCCTCCCCCTGGGAGGTTCGGGCTCCTACACCTTCCAGGTGGAGCTCAGGGACAGCGGCGACATGGCCTTCCGCTACCTGCGCATGACCGGCCCGGTGGACCTGGCCACGGTGGGGATCCAGGACCCGTCCGGCACCATGGGCCTGCCCATCGCCTTCAACAACGCCTACCTCAGGGATCGCCTGGCGGTGAAGATCTCCAGCCTGCCCATCTGGCTCACGGCCCAGCAGGACCGCGGGCGAATCGCCCCGGGCACCAGCGTCCGCCCCCTGCTGCGCGTGGACGCCCGGGAGCTGGCCATGGGGACCTACAGCGAGTGGATCACCCTGCGCAGCAACGACCCTGAGCGCCCCGAGGTGGAGATCCCCCTGGTGCTGGAGGTGACGCCCCCGGATCGCCTGCGCCCGCTGCGGGGAGAGTGCCTGGCGCCGCGGGCGGCGGCAAACGGGTGCGACGCGGCGCCGGGCCAGGGCGGGGCTCGCCGCTGACCCGGGCCTCTCGCCGTCTCAGCTGCGCAGGCGGGCGTACCAGGAGCGCAGGCGGGTCATGCCGCCGGGCAGCGGGGGCAAGTCGCCGCCGCCGAGCCGGCTCACGAAGGCGTGGAGCGCCAGGTCGGCGAGGGTCGGAGAGTCACCCAGCAGGTAGTCGCGGCCGGTGAGCAGCGCCTCCACGCTGCGCAGCTCACGGGTGAGCGCCGCGGCCGCGCCCTCCGGGCCGGGACCGTCCCCCTCGCCGGCGCGGTCCTCCGGGCCGGGAGCGCCGCCCGCGGCCGCGGGCGGCCACGCCACGCCCGATTCCACGACCTGGCGCACCAGTGGCCCCAGGACTCCATGGGCGTAAGCCTCCAGGATCCAGGCCAGGGCCCGGTCGCGGGGGTCGTCGGGAAGCAGCTCGGCGCCGTTGCCGGCCGCCACCAGGTGGCGGAAGATGGCGGTGGAGCCAGCCACCACCGTTTCACCGTCCACCAGCAGGGGGAGGTCCTCCTGCCCTGAAAGCCGGCGCACCTCGCCGCGGTCCCCGGGAGGGACCTGCACCGCCTGGTACTCGAGGCCCAGGCGATCGAGGGCAGTGCGCACCTCCACGCAGCGGGGGCAGTCCTCCGTCTGGTATAGGCGGCGCGGCATGGGCATCCTCCCTTCTCCACGGTCCGGCCGCCTATTGTACGATGCCTGCATGTGCCCGTTGATGGAGGATGTCCCACCCCTGGTCCCGGCCCGCATCCGCACCGCCCGGGTGCTGGAGACCCGGCCCCGCGGCCCGGGGCTCAGGGAGATCCGGTTCGGGCTCCGGGACGGGCCGCTGGACTATGCCGCAGGGCAGTGGCTGGCGTTCCAGGTGGCCCGCGGCGGCGGCCCGGAGCAGGGCACCTGGCGGGTCTACTCCCTCTGCAGCGCCCCCCACGAGGCCCAAGCGGGCGCACCGGCCTTCAGCATCCTGGCGGCGGTGGACACCGGCGGCCCGGGCGGCGGACGGATGGCCGCCCTCGCCCCCGGAGAGGAGATCGCCTTCCATGGCCCCTACGGCGACTTCACCCTGCGCCGGCGGCCGCCGGCTGCCGCGGTGCTGGCGGCCGACGGGGTGGGCATCGGCCCGGTCCGCGGGCTCGTCGCCGCCCTCACGGCCCCAGGCGCACCCGCTTTTCCCATCACCCTGGTGCAGCATGCGGTGGTGCCCCTCGCGCTGGCGTTCCGGGACGAGTTCGAGGATCAGGCACGGCGGCACGCGGGGATCACCTACACGCCCACCGTGCCAGGGGCCGACAGCAACTGGCACGGCGAGACCCGGGATCTGCCCGATCTCCTGCCGGCCCTCTTTCCCGACGCCGCCGCCGGCGACGGCCTCCACTGGTACCTGTGCGGCTCGGGGCGGGCCATCGATCCGGTGGCCGCCTGGCTCCGGTCCCGCGGCGTGGACGGCGCCTCGCTGCGGGTGGAGCGGTTCTTCGATTGAAGCGGTGGCCTGGAGCCCCGGCCCGGCATCCCGCCGGAGCACCGCGGCCTCATCTCAGCGCCGGCGGCCCACCAGACGCTGGATCGCCCCGGCGCTCCGGGGCAGCCCGGCGCTGAGCACCTCCCGGCCCCGCGCCGTCACCAGGACGTCGTCCTCGATGCGCACGCCCAGCCCCCGGTACGCCGCGGGCACCTGATCATCGTCCTGGGGGAGGTAGAGGCCTGGCTCCACCGTCAGGACCATCCCCGCCCGCAGGCGGCGCGGCCGGCCGGCAGGACGCGCATCCCCCACGTCGTGAACATCCATCCCCAGCCAGTGGCTGGTGGAGTGGACGGTGTAACGGCGCACCTGCTCGGCAC
>JBFGDW010000137.1:0-8782 GCA_041580435.1 Candidatus Polarisedimenticolia bacterium
GCACCACCGGCGGGAGACCATCGCGTTCGGGCGGAGGTTGAACGGGCTGCTGGAGCGGCTGTTCCTGCTGATGGTGTGGCGCAACTTCGTGAAGCGGCGCAGCGAGCGGCGGCCGCGGGCTCCGACACCGGCCATGGTGCTGGGGCTGGCGCGGCGGCCGCGGCGCTGGGAGCAGGTGCTGGCGCGGCGTCTGTTCCCGCACCGGGTGGGGCTTGCGGGGAGCTGGAAGAAGGTCTACCGGCGGGACCTGGTGAGCCCGTCGGTGGGGCGCAACCATCGCCACCGGCTCAGGAACGCCTACTGAAGGCTGGCCAGCGCGGGGAGAATCCGGAGAGACACGGCCGAGCGGGGGCCCGCCCGGGACCGGTTCCACAATCTAAGCACCACCATGGGGAAAAATCCCCGTCCCGGGGCCGCCGCGGGGAAAATGCAACAGGAAGGGGATTTCCCTGAACGATCCGGCGCCGCCGCGCGTATACAAAGTTAGCGAAACCACAGCCGGACCCGGAGCCTCGCGACCCGAACAGGACTCGGTGACCTCCCCCCAGAACTTGCCGAGCGGCTCCGGCTCCGGCTTTTTTCGTGTCCCTCACCCGCCCCAGTAGGACCAGAGGACCAGCGTCCAGAAAACGGCCCCCACGCCCGCGATCCCCCAGAGCCACGGGATCGCCGCCAGGCGCGCCGGCGGCGCCGGCGGGTCAGGCACCGCCCCCACGGCGGCGGCCCGCCGGCCCAGGCCCCACAGCCAGATCCCCAGCAACCCCGCCAGCGCCAGCCCGGCCGCCAGCAGCGCTGCCACCGTGCCGGCCAGCAGCAGGCGGACCAGCGCCTCGGGATCGTCGCCGGGCAGGCCCGAGGCGCGGGCCTGGCGCAGCATCTCCTCCCGCAGCCCCTCGTAGGTCAGCGTCTCGGCGCCACCCGTCTCGTCGCCGCGCCCCCGGGCCAGGTAGCCCAGGGTCAGTGCCAGGAAGTTGTTCACACCGTGCGCGGCCATGGCCGGGTAGATGGAGCCGCAGGCCACCGTCAGGTAGCCGTAGACCACGCCCAGCGCCAGCGTCGGCACGAAGCGGACCGGGTCCAGGTGGAACAGCCCGAAGGCCGCCGCCGAGACCCACACCGAGGCATGCAGGCCATGGGAAGCCAGCGCCCGCAGCAGGAAACCGCGAAACAGCAGCTCCTCGCACACCGGCGCCACCACGGCCCCCAGGGCCAGGCCGGCCAGGTAGTGCCCCAGGCTGTCCAGGGGCAGCGGCACGCCGGGGTGTCTGCCCCCCAGGATGAGCAGCAGGATCACCACCGGCACGGTCAGGCAGATGGCCATGCCGAAGGCCAGGAGCCCCATCCCCGCGCCGGTGGCCACGGCCGCGGCGGGCGGCGGAACGGCGGGGGGGCGCAGGCCCAGCACCTCGGCCGGAGGCAGGCCTAGCCGGCGGCACGCCAGCAGTGTCGGGACCAGCAGCAGCCCCACCTCGGTGAGCAGGAGTCCGGGGTAGACCGACACGCCCTGGGCGGCCATGCCGGCGGTCACCAGCAGGATCATGACCCAGAAGACCAGAGCCATTCCCTGGGACGGCGTGGGGACCGGGCTGGAGGAAGGCGCCGCCACCGCAGGCGCCTCCGCCCCGCTCAACGGGCCCCGCCCGGCGAGAGGATCCGTCCCAATGCCGCCGCCAGCCGGTCGATGGGCTCCGGCCGGCTCCCCTCCCCCATGAGCCCGATGCGCCAGATGCGCCCGGCCAGCGGTCCCAGACCCCCGCCGATCTCGATGCCGTCCTCCGCCAGCAGGCGGGCCCGTACCTGTTTCTCGTCCACGCCGGCCGGGACGCTCAGGGCATTGAGCATGGGCAGACGGTGCTCCCTGTCCACCAGGAATTCCACGCCGAGGTCTTCCAGCGCCCGCGCCAGACGGAGGTGCCCCTGCCGGTGGCGCTCGTAGCGCGCCGGCAACCCCTCCGCCAGCACCAGGTCCAGCGCCGCCGCCAGGGCATACACCGACGAGATGGGCGCCGTGTGATGATAGACCCGCTGGCTTCCCCAGTAGCCGTCCAGCAGCTTCAGGTCCAGGTACCACGACGGGCAGGGGGACCGGCGTGCCCGTATCCGCTCCAGGGCGCGCTCACCCACCGTGAGCGGCGCCAGCCCCGGGGGCGCCGAGAGGCACTTCTGGGTCCCCGAGGTGCACAGGTCGATGCCGAGCCGGTCCACCTCCACCGTCATCCCCCCCAGGGAGGTGACGGCATCCACCATGAGCAGGGCCCCGGCGGCGTGGGCCCCCTCGGCCAGCCCTTCCAGCGGCTGCCGCACTCCCGTGGAGGTCTCGGCGTGCACCACCGCCAGCAGGGAGGTGGGCGCCCGGCGGACCTCGGAGAGCAGCCGCTCCGCCGGCACCGGCTCCCCCCAGGGCGCCTCCACCGTGACCGCCTCCCCCCCCAGGCGGCGGACCATCTCCGCCATCCGGCCGCCGAAGACGCCGCACACCCCGATGACCACGCGGTCGCCCGGCTGCACCAGGTTGGCCAGGCCACACTGGATCCCGGCGCTACCGGTGCCGGAGATGGGCAGCGTCAGCCGGTTGGCGGTGCCGAACACGTGGCGCAGCCTCTCCTTGACCTGCTCCATGAGCTCCAGGAAGGCGGGGTCCAGGTGCCCCACCAGGGGGCGGGACTGGGCCTCCAGCACCCGCGGGTGGACGGGGCTGGGTCCGGGACCGAGGAGGAGGCGGGCGGGCGGGCTCCAGGAGGGCGGGGCGGACACGGCGGGACCCTACCAGAGCCGCCGGGAGGTGACAATGGGCCTCACTGACCAAAACGAAATCCCGATCCTGCAAGATGCATATGGGGAGCGATTGACTCTCCATAGACGGACCCTATATTCGAAACATGCAGCCCGCGCCGGCCGGCGGGCCATGTGGCCCGGCTGCGACGCGGCCCCTATGCCACGGGAGTGAAGCGTGGGCAAGCGATGCGAGAGGGGGTACTCCCTCACCGAGGTCCTGCTGGTGCTGGGCATCCTGGGGATCGCCCTGGCCGTGGGGATTCCCTCCATGAACTCGTTCATGCGCTCCTACTCGGCGCGGGTGGCCGCCGATGAGTTCGTCTCCCACATGCGCCTGGCGCGCCACCTGGCCATCGCCCGCCGCGCGCAGGTGAGCTTCACCTCCACCGCCACCGGCTACTCCCTGCCCGACTGGGCCAGCGCCGACATCGCCACGGCACCGCTGCGGACCTTCGAGTTCCCCGGCACGGTGTCCGCCGTGAGCGGCACGGGCACCGTGACCTTCCGGCCCGACGGCACCGTCTCTTCCGGCACCGGCAACGTGCGCCTCCAGATCTCCCTGGGCAGCGGCTACACGGCCCGCTACGACATCGCCGTCAGCGCCACCGGCAAGGTCAGTGCAACTTACACGCAGGTGTCCTCATGACCCGATCCACCATCCAGTCCCGAACCGGACGCAGGCAGGAGGGGTTCAGCCTGGTGGAGGTCCTGCTGGCCCTGGGCCTGCTGGGCGCCGTGCTGGTCTCCATCACCTCCCTGTTCATCATCGGCGGCAAGCGTGTGGCCCAGGGCCGGGAGCGCACCGAGGCCCTGTCGGTGGCCACCCACATCATGGAGAGCCTGGACACCATGTCCTACCGGGGGCTGTACACCAACTTCAGCTCCGCCTCGAACCCGGGCACCGCCACCGGCCCCCTCACCATCGACAGCCGCACCAACACCGTGGCCCAGAGCCTGGGCTGGCAGAACCTCATCGACTCCAAGCTGGAGGGCGCCTACGCGGTGGTCACCATCCAGCGCATCGGCGGCACCAACTTCCGCACGGCGCGCGCCATCCGCACCCGAACCACGGTGTTCTGGGACGACCTGAACCGGTCACGCAACATAACCCTTGAGACCATTCGCTTCTAGAGCCAAGCCGCCGAAGTCCACGGAGGGTCCGATGCAAGAGGTGAGCAACCGCCGCCGCCCCGAAGAGAGAAGGGGCTCCCAGCGGGGCTTCAGCCTGGTGGAAGTCATCATGGCCCTCGCCATCTTCCTGGTGGCGGCCCTGGCGGCCTACGCTGTCTACTACATGGGGACCCGGTCGTTCAAGAAGGCGGAGAACGCCACCGACCTGCAGCAGAACACCCGGGCCGGCTTCGACCGCATGGTGCGCGAGCTGCGCCTGGCCGGGTTCAACCACAACGCCGACGGTGCGCCGGCCCGCCCTGACGAGCAGATCGAGGGGGCCTGGGACACCGCCGTGGCCCTCCGGGGCGACTTCGACGCCGAGGATCCGGCCCGTCGCAACACCCCCGAGGCCTCCCTGGCCGGCACCTTCAACATCGTCACCACCGGCAACGACGAGATCGTGCTCTACGCCCTGGGCAAGCCCACCCTCCCCAACAGCACGGCCATCTCCTTCCGGGCCGACGTGGTGGAGGCGGTGCGCGACGGCGACGAGGAGACCCTGGGCGTCCCGGGCCCCGTCCTGGTGCAGAACGATCCGCCCTACACCCTGTACCGGATCACACCCCGGAACGTCAGCGCCATGACCGGCTTCGACGGGACCTTCGACGGGCTGGCCGAGTACGACTACCAGCCGGTGGCCGAGAACATCCGCTCCCTGACCTTCCGCTACTTCGACTTCTCGGGCAACCTGGTCAATCCCAACACCCCCGCCGACGCCAGCGACGACATCGGGGGCGCCGACGCCGGCCGCAACGCCCGGGCCCGCATCGCCCGGGTGGAGGTGAACCTGGAGGGGATGACCCCCGACCCCGATCCGGCGTGGGTGGATCCCGGCGACTCCAACCCGGCCACCCAGCGCTTCCGCAAGCTGAACCTCACCGCCAGCGTCACGCCGCGGAACCTGGGGCGGAAGGGGATCCAGGATCTCGACGTGGTGCCCCCCACCACCCCCACCGGCCTCAGCGCCTGCCGGGGGCACTGCAAGGGAACGCTTCTCACCTGGAGCCCCAATCCCCCCTCCCAGCTGGTGACCACCTACCGGGTGGCCTACGGCACCTCGGCCAGCAACCTGAACTCCACCCAGTCCACCTCCAACACCTGGCTCCACATCGACGGGCTGGCCGAGACCGGGACCTACTTCTTCGCCGTGGCCGCCGCCGATGGCGCCGGCAACAGCAGCCCCTACTCCACGCCGGTGAACATCACCAACGTGAACAACACCAAGCCCGGCGTGGTCCCCGGCTTCGCCGTGGCCGCCTCCACCGCCGACCCGGGAATCCTGGTGAACTGGACCAGCCTGGCCAACAACGACGGCACCGTGACCGGCGCCTCGGGCCCCGGCGGCTGCGACTTCGCCAAGCCGGTGAACCGGGATCTGGGGGGCTACGCCCTCTTCCGGCAAGCCGGAACGTCGGATCCCAGCACCTCGCTGGGCAACGCCTACGTGGGACCCAGCACCCTGAACCGCAACGCCGTCCAGCACCTGGACACCAAGGTGGTCGCCTGCCGGGACTACACCTACGACATCCGCGCCCTGGACGCCTGTGGCATCCCCGGCGACGATCAGCCCTCCACCCTCACCACCAGCTACTCCACCGCGGTGCAGCCGGCCAAGCCCAGGAACGTCAACGCCTCCATCGCCGGCTCCAGCAAGAACGCCGTGGTCTGGGACGCCGTCAGCGCCGATGTCAACGGCAAGGCCATCTCGGTGGCCGGCTACAAGATCTACTTTGCCGAGGGCTATCCTGGGAATCCGCCCACCAACGACGACGCCTACAGCCTCGCCGGCGCAAGCACGACGAACTCATTCCTGCATGATTATCCCTCCACCGGCGGCCCGGCACCGGGCAATGTCTTCTTCTACCGCGTCAGCGCCGTGGACGACTGTCCCAACGAGTCGGCCCTGTCGGATCCCGCTGGCGCCTCGTGCGCCTTCGACGGGCAGGTGATCATCTCCCCAACCGAGGGCAAGACGGTCTACGGCATCGTGCCCATCACCGTCTCCTCGAACGGATCCGACACCTACACCACCGGCGCCGTCCAGGTTCGCGATTCCAGGGGCAACGTGGTCTTCGCCCCGGCCACGTCCACCTCCTACCCGTTCACCTGGAGCTGGGACACCCGCTCGCTGCTGCCCGACAGCTACACCATCACCGGCGCCATCATCAACGCCGCAGGCTGCACCAAGATGGCCTCGGTGACGGTGAACACGGTGACGACCCCCAGCTGCTGCCTGTCCCAGACCGGCCAGTCCCTGGGCTCGGACAGCCGGGCCAACTCCAACGTGGTGGTCCGCCTCATCGCCAACCTGTGCGAGAACGACCTGACCGCCTCCAGCATCCGGGTGACCTGGACCTTCGCCGACACCCGGGCCAAGCTGGATGACATCCGCTGGAACAACGCGAGCATCATCTCCGGCCAGAACTACACCTCCCCCTTCACCGGCTCCATCAACGTGAGCATCCCGTCGGCCTACAACGGTGGCGGCGAGCAGGTCATCACCTTCGACTTCGACCGCACGCTGGTCACAGGCGACCGGATGACCTTCGAGCTCACCTACAGCGGGGCCGTGGTGGGGACCCAGACCTGCACCTTCTCGGCCGTGGTCAACTAGGAGGCAGCATGCCTGCAAGGAGCGCACAGATCCGTCAGCCCGCCGGCAAGAGGGGCGAGCGCGGCGCCGCCCTGATCCTCGCCGTCCTGGTCATGGTCATCCTGACCCTGCTGGGGCTCTCCTACCTGACCCTGGCCGACACCGAGAGCCTCATCGCCGTGAACATGACCTACCAGGAGCAGGCCTTGTTCGCTGCCGAGACCGGCGGCCGCATCGTGGTGGACTGGTTCAACCGGCCCCAGCCGGCCACCGGCTTCCTGCTGCCCACCATCGCCCAGGTGGACCGCACCAAGCGGTTCATCGACCACGACAGCAACCCCACCACCGCCACCATCACCAACGCCGGGACGCCGGCGGTGGAGGGGGATCCCACCAAGCCGTTCTACCGGGACACCACCAACGACCTGTTCGAGAAGCCGTACCGGGGCTCCCTGGCCGTGGCCTTCCTGGGCACCGAGGACGGCCCGGACCTGGTCATCGACGCCGCCGCCGGCGGCAACCAGGCGGCGTTTCTCGCCAGCCTGAGCAACAGCCTGTTCGGGACGTACCCCTCCGACATCAACATCACCAACGCCGCCGACGCCCACCTCAGGGCGCGCATCCTCAAGATCGAGGTGTACCAGCCGCCCCTCATCAACCTGAGCGGCAACTGGAGCCGCTACGGCGTCGCCACGGTGAAGGTGACCGCCGGGGTGTTCCGCTTCGCCGCCGACAGCAACGCCGCCAACGACCGTGAGGTGGCCCGCCGGGTGGTCAAGGCGGTGGTCAACGAGACCCCCTACCCCGGCCCCACCGGTCCGCTCCAGACCTGCGAGACCATGCTCACCAACGGCGACTTCAACGTCCGCTGGGGCACGGCCAGCGCGGTGGGCAACACGACGCTCAACGCGAACTGGGACGCTAAGCAGAACTCCGGCTTCCCCTGGGCCCAGAACAGCCGCGACAGCCACATCTACGCCGACCCTCTCGGGGCTCCTGGGAACTCCACCTACTTCGACACCTGGTACGCCAACTGGCAGAACCGGAACATGGAGGATCCCTGGTACAAGATCGAGATCGGAGGGCAGCTCAATGCCTTCGCCACCACCGACATCCAGCCGTTCGACCCGGTGCTGACCACGGCGCCGGAGGACCACTCCAACATCTTCCACTCCCTGGGCGCCGCGGCGGTGCGCTGCCCCGAGTTCGAGTACTCCACCTGGAAGAACGTGGCCCAGAATGGCGGCCGCAACGTCAACTACCTGGCCTATGATGCCGGCACGGGCACGTTCCGCCTGGACGGAGTGGGCGATCCCAAGTCGTTCCGCACCTGGACCGAGAACCAGGCCGGGCTGTTCTTCTTCGACACCCGGGACGGCCTGCCTCCGGCCACCGACGGGTCGAACCTGACGCCGGCCATCAGCATCAACGGGGCCGCCTGGAACACCAACGGGTTCGTCTATCTCAATAGCGCTAACTTCACCACCACCGGCGGCGGCGTACCCCCCAACAAGTGGATCTTCCCGCCAGGCGAGCCCTACGTGGACCTGGATCTCAATGGCCGCTGGGACCCAGGCGAGCCCCACGTCAACCTTCAGTACAACGGGACCACCTTCCGCGTGGACAGCGGTGCCACCCAGACGGTCACCGCCGACACCGACGGCGACGGCGTCAACGAGACCTACACCACGACACTCAGCCGGGACATGCTGGGCCTGCCGGTGCAGCGCCCCATCAACCTCTACGGCGTGCTCTACACCAGCGGCCGCTTCGACGCCCAGGGGAACTTCGCCTACTTCGGCGCGGTGGTGTCCAAGAAGACCATTGGCCCCTCGGGCGGGACGCCCGACTTCTACTGGGACGACCGCATCGCCCAGGGGAACTGGCCCCCGCCCGGCCTGGAGCTCCCCCGGGTGATCGTCAGCCGCTGGGACGTGGAGCTGTAGGCCGCAGGCGCCTTCCGCCGGCAGCGCGATTCTGCTTCAATGGGGCCGCCCCACGGGGGGCGGCCCTTCTTCTTGCAGGGCGCTCCCGGCGCCGGCGTACCGGCGGATATTCGCCCTATGCATAGGCCTTGCGCCCGAATTCCCTATTCGTCATGGACGTCTCCCATGGGGGCCCGTAGCTGTCCCGGTGCCGGAAACCTCCGCCCGGCCGGTGCTCACGCGCCGGGCCCGGCGGGCCGGCCAAGACGACCATGAGCCTCCTGACCAAGCTTGCCCTCGTCGCCCTGGTGCTGGC
>JBFGDW010000138.1:0-8716 GCA_041580435.1 Candidatus Polarisedimenticolia bacterium
CGGCGGGGGCTGAGGCGCGGCATCCAGGACGTCCCGCACCTTGAGGAGGAGGGAACGGGGCGTGAACGGCTTCTGGAGGAAGGGCCCGCCGCCCCCTCCGGGCAGGACGGTGCTGCCGGCGTAGCCGGACATGTACAGCACCCGGGACGCGCCACAGCGGCGGGACACCTCCTGGTGCACCTGACGGCCGTCCAGGTTGGGCAGGACCATGTCGGTGAGCACCAGGTCGAAGGGGAGCGAGCGTCCGCCGGCCACCGCCAGGGCCTCGGGGCCGTCGCTGGCCTCCATCACGGTGTACCCGCCGGACTCCAGGATCTCCCGCGCCAGGCGCCGCACCTGCGGCTCGTCCTCCACCAGGAGAATGGCGCCCGTTCCCGCCACCTTCCGGGGCCGCGCCGGCGCCCGGCGCGCCGTCTCCACCGGCGCCTCCACCAGCGGCAGGAGCACCCGGAACGTGGAGCCCTTCCCCGGCTCCGAGTCCACCAGGATGTCGCCGCCGCTCTGGCGCACGATGCCGTAGCTGGTGGCCAGGCCCAGCCCCGTTCCCTGCCCCCTGGGCTTGGTGGTGAAGAACGGCTCGAAGAGGCGGGCCTGCACCTCGCCGGACATCCCCACGCCGGTATCCTGGACCGCCAGGGCCGCGTAGCTTCCCGCGCCCAGGCTGGGGTGCCGGCCGCCCTGACTGTCGTCCAGCGCCAGCCTGGACGTGCGAATGGTCAGCACGCCGCCTGCCGGCATGGCGTCCCGTGCGTTGGCCACCAGGTTCATGATCACCTGCTCGATCTGTCCGAGATCGGCCCGCACCCGCCACGGGCGCCCGGCGGTGTCCACCTCCACCTGGATGTTCTCGCCGGCCAGCCGGCGCAGGAGCCCCTCCATGCCCCGGACCACCTCGGCCAGATCCAGCACCTGGGGGCGCATGACCTGCTTGCGGCTGAAGGCCAGCAGCTGCCGGGTCAGGGCCGAGGCGCGCTCCCCCGCCTGGACGATCTCCCGGGCGTGGGCGTGGAGGGGGTCCCCGGCGTCCAGGCGGGAAATGAGCAGCTCCCCGTAGCCGGTGATGCCGGTGAGCAGGTTGTTGAAGTCGTGGGCAATCCCGCCCGCCAGCCGCCCCACCGCCTCCATCTTCTGGGCGTGGCGAAGCTGCTCCTCGGCGCGCTGGATCGCCTCGGCGTCCGCCTGGCGCTTCAGGCCCGCGCCCAGGGTGTTGGCGGCGCCGCGCAGGGCCTCGATCTCGGTGGCTGACCACTCCCGCTCGGTGAGGCAGTCGTCGAACCCGATGAAGCCCCAGTAGGTCTCGCCCACGAAGATGGGGACCACCGCCAGCGACAGGATGGCCTGGCTGGCCAGCAGCGCCTGCTCCGCCGGCGGGAACCGGCGCACGGGGCCATAGACGGGGGCGCCGCTCCCCAGCAGGTCTTCCCAGCGCTCGAAGCCGGCGTCGGCATAGGAGAGGTCCTGAAGCTCTGGGTTGTCGATCTGGGGCTCCACCCCGGGCCCGACCCACTCGAAGCGCTGGCGGATGCGACGGCGACCGTCGGCGCCCAGGTGGTTGGAGAAGACGTAGATCCGGCTCATCTCGGCCGCCTCGCCCAGGCGGCGAAGCACCTCGGGGATCCCCTCCTCCCATCCCTCGCTGCGCAGGAAGCGCTCGGCGGCGTAGCTGACCGCTTTCAGGATCGCCTCGCTCCGGCGCAGCCCCTGCTCCGCCAGCCTGCTGCGCGTGACGTCGCGGATGAGGACGTGGAACTCACCGGAGTGGCCGCCGCGGGCCGGCAACGAGACCTGCTGGATCCAGCGCAGGTTGCCCCGGAGGGTGCGGAAGGTGACCTCGTGGCGCCCCCGCACCCTGTCGTCGGGGGGCCCATCGCGGTGGGCGCCCGGGAGGCGCGCCGGGCGGGGATGGATGATCAGGTCGCCGATGGGGCGGCCCACCACCGCCTGGGGATCCGGGAAGACCCCCTCCAGCTCCAGGAGGGTGAAGGCGCGCCGGTCCATGAACAGGACCCGGCCGTCAGCGGCCAGCCGGTAGAGGGCCAGCCGCCCCAGCCGCATCGCCTTGTCCCGGAGCCGGCTCATCCGTCCAAGATGCGTTCCGTCCGTGCGGCTGTCCAACCGCCCGCCGGCCCGCTCCGGCCCATCCGGGAAAACCCCTAGGGTTGTTCCCTGTGCCGCGCCCTTCTGCTAGAATAGCCGGCCGTTCCGTTCCCTTTTTTCCAGACAGGACCCTCCCGTGCCCTACGACCTGACGCGTCTGCGCAATATCGGCATCAGCGCCCACATCGACTCGGGCAAGACCACCCTGACCGAGCGTATCCTGTTCTACACCCAGAGGATCCGCGTCATCCACGACGTCAAGGGCAAGGACGGCGTCGGGGCCAAGATGGACTCCATGGAGCTGGAGCGGGAGCGGGGGATCACCATCGCCTCCGCCGCCACCCACTGCGAGTGGGCCGGCCACCGCATCAACATCATCGACACCCCCGGCCACGTGGACTTCACCATCGAGGTGGAGCGCTCCCTCCGCGTCCTGGACGGGGCCGTGCTCGTGCTGTGCGGGGTGGCGGGGGTCCAGTCCCAGTCCATCACCGTGGATCGCCAGATGCGGCGCTACCGCGTCCCCCGCATCGCCTTCATCAACAAGCTGGACCGCTCGGGCGCCAACCCCTTCCGCGTGGCCCGGGAGCTGCGCGAGAAGCTGAAGCACAACGCCGTGCTCATGCAGATCCCCATGGGCCTGGAGGCCGAGCACCAGGGGGTGGTGGACCTGGTGGAGATGGAGGCCGTCTACTTCGACGGGGACAACGGCGAGAAGATCCGCCGGGAGCCCATCCCCGCCGCCCTCAAGGAGGACGCCGAGGCGCACCGCCAGAACCTGCTGGACGCGGCCTCCATGTACTCGGACGAGCTCCTGGAGGCCGCGCTGGAGGGGAACGCGACCCCGGCGCAGATCCACGCCGCCGTGCGCAAGGGGACCGTCAGCCAGGAGCTGACGCCGGTGTTTCTGGGCTCGGCCTACAAGAACAAGGGAGTGCAGCCCCTCCTGGATGCGGTGACCCTCTACCTTCCCAACCCCACCGAGGTGGCCAACGAGGCCATCGACATGGACAAGGGGGACGTTCGCTACCCCATCCGCGTGGACGCCGATGAGCCGCTGGTGGCCCTGGCCTTCAAGCTGGAGGAGGGTCGGTTCGGGCAGCTCACCTACCTGCGGGTCTACCAGGGGGCCATGAAGAAGGGGGACTCCATCTACAACAGCCGCACCGACCGGGACGTGCGGGTGGGGCGCCTGGTGCGCATGCACGCCGATGAGATGGAGGACATCACCGAGGCAGGGCCCGGCGACATCGTCGCTCTGTTCGGGGTGGACTGCGCCTCCGGCGACACCTTCACCTCCGGCCGGCGGCGGATCGCCATGACCTCCATCCACGTCCCCGAGCCGGTGATCCACCTGTCCATCAAGCCCAAGGACAACAAGGCCGAGACCAACATGGCCAAGGCCCTGTCCCGGTTTGCCAAGGAGGATCCCACGTTCCGCACCCGGGTGGACGAGGAGTCGTCCGAGACCATCATCTCGGGCATGGGCGAGCTGCACCTGGAGGTCTACGTGGAGCGCATGAAGCGGGAGTACAACGCCGAGGTGGAGACCGGCGCCCCGCAGGTGGCGTACCGCGAGGCCATCAGCCAGCGGGCCGACTTCAACTACACCCACAAGAAGCAGACCGGCGGCGCCGGGCAGTACGGGCGGGTGGCTGGCTACGTGGAGCCGCTGGAGAACGGCGATTTCGAGTTCGTCAACGAGATCAAGGGCGGGTCCATCCCCACCGAGTTCATCCCGTCGGTGGAGAAGGGCTTCCGGTCCATGCTCAAGAAGGGCCGGCTCATCGGCTTCCCCGTCACCGGCCTGAAGGTGGTCATCAACGACGGCGCAGCCCACTCGGTGGACTCGTCGGACAACGCCTTCCAGGCCGCCGCCCGGGGCGCCTTCGCCGAGGTCTACTTCCAGGCCCGGCCCCAGATCCTCGAGCCCATCATGCGGGTCTCGGTGGAGGGGCCCGGCGAGTTCCAGGGGGCCTTCGTCAAGTCGGTGATGCAGCGCCGGGGCATCGTGGCCGGGACCACCGAGTCCGACGGCTTCGCCCGCCTTGACGCCGACGTCCCCCTCTCGGAGATGTTCGGCTACTCCACGGACCTGCGCTCGGCGACCCAGGGCAAGGCCGAGTACACCATGGAGTTCTCCCAGTACGCTCCTGTCCCCGCCGAGGTGGCCGAGAAGCTCATCGAGAAGTACGGCAAGCGGGGCCAGGGCGGCCAATGATCCAGGAGGGTGCCGCGATGCAACGCAAGGAACTGAATCAACGCAGCCCCCTGCGGGTGCTGGACCAGTCCATCCACGGCGGCCTGGGGCCCGGCCACATCGGCGTGGTGGTGGCGCGGCACGGCCTGGGCAAGACGGCCTTCCTGGTGGGCGTGGCCCTGGACGATCTCCTCCGGGGACGCAAGGTGCTCCACGTCTCCCTGGGCCATCCCGTGGAGAAGGTGCGGGCCTACTACGACGAGATCTTCGCGGACCTGGCCCACGCCCGGGAGCTCACCGACGTCTGGAAGGTGCGCCAGGACATGGAGCGCAACCGGCGCATCCACTGCCACCTCAACGGCCGCTTCAGCGCCGAGAGGCTGCGCAACGCCCTGGACTTCCTGGGGGGCACCGGCGACTTCCGGCCCGAGGCCATCGTCATCGATGACTTCGACTTTGCCGGGGCCACGGCCGACGACCTGGCGGCGCTGCGGCGCGTGGCCGGCGAGATCGAGGTGGAGGTCTGGATGTCCGCCACCACCACCCGGGACGCCGCCAGCGACGCCCGTGGGATCCCCGAGCCGGTGGCCCACGTGAGCCAGGCCGTGGACGTGGTCCTCCGCATGGCCCACGACGGCAAGAATGTCCACATCAGCCTGCTCAAGGACCATGACAACCCGGACGTATCGGACCTGAAGCTGGCCCTGGACCCCACCACCCTCCTGCTGGTCCAGGAGTAGGCCCCCTCAGAGCGCCGCCGGGCGCCCACCCAGGTTGCCCACGGGGCGGCGGGTCCCCGAGCGCGCAGGCCGGGCGTCGGGGAAGAGCCGCTCCCCCTGCACCGCACGGTGCACCTCCAGCCAGGTGGCCGGATCGCTCAGCTCCCCCAGCAGCCGGGGGACCCGGCGCAGCCGGCCCAGCACCCGCGGGTTGGTGGCCAGGGCCTGCAGGCCGTGGACCAGTCCCGGCCAGCTCAGGCGCACCCGGTTGGCGACCCGGTACAGCTCCGCCACCCGGGCGTAAAACTCCGGCAGCTCCAGCCGGGTGGGGGTCAGGGCCGTGAACAGGGAGAAGGCCGGGTGTCCCACCGCGCCCCTGTCAGCCAGCTCGGGAAAGCGCCGCACGTCCTGGCGGTACAGGTCGGTTCCCGGCAGGGGCGTGGCGATGGTGAAGTTGGCCACCGAGATGGCGTCCCGGTGCTCGGCCAGGAACCGGATCTGCTCGTCGAAGTAGCCCTCGTCCGCATCCAGCGGGATCACGAACTGGGCGGTGATGTACACCCCCAGGGCCGCGGCCCGGCGCAGAGCCTCGCTGTTGTGCTCCACGGTGTTGCGCTTGGAGAACCCCGCCAGCGCCTCGTCGGTCACCGCTTCCACGCCGAAGAAGATCCGCTTCAGGTTCCCCTTCCGGATCCACTGGGAGAACCGGGCCTCCTGCCGCAGGAACAGGTCGGTGCGCGTCTCGGCGGTGAGCCAGATCTGGGGACGGCGAGGACGGAACTCATCCACGACCCAGCGCAGGAGGGGATCGTACAGCTCCCGCCGCTGGGGCTCGGTGGCCTGCAGCCAGATGTCGTCGGCGAAGAAGAACCCCCGCGTCCCCGGAGGCAAAGAGCGGAGATCGTGCTGGATGTTGGCCAGGGAGGCCACGCGGACCTGCCGGCCGTGAACCTGCCACACCGAGCAGAAGTTGCAGTCGTACGGGCACCCTTCGCTGGTCTGGCTCATGCCGGTGCGCCGGAACCCCTGGAAGTAGCTGGGCCAGTAGCGGGCCGGCAGCCGCTCCCAGGCGTAGGGCCGCAGGGCCGCCATCTCCGGAGCCGGCAGCGGCGGGCCAGGGCGCCAGGCGCCTCCATCCCGGTGCAGGAACCCGGCCGGGCAGGGCGGCAGGACGCTCTCCCGGCTCAGGTGCCGGACCAGGGCGGCCAGGGACGCATCGCCGCTGCGGTGGCCGATGAGGTCCACCGGCGCATCGAGGAACGAGTCGGGGTCCTCCGAGGCCGCCGATCCTCCCAGGACAATGGGCACCGCCGGCGCCGCCTGGCGCACGGCGGCGGCCACGCGGATGGCCTCGTCGCCGTTGGAGGTGAACGTGAGGCTGATGGCCACCAGGCCGGGCGCGTCCCGCCGGAGGGCCGCCAGGAAACGGCGCATCTCTCCCGCCACGCGGAGATCCACCACGCGCACGTCGGGGTGGTCCAGCTGGCCGGCCAGGCGCACCAGGGCCAGGGGTGGGTAGCTGGCCACCAGCGGCAGGCCGAAGCGCCGCGTGATGGGGTTGATGTCCGGCTCGACGAGGAAAATGGGCCCGAGGATGCCTCGGCGCATGGGCAGCCTCCTGTCGGTGCCCCCCGGCCCGAGCATCCTCCCCAATCGCCGGGCCCGCGTCAAGCGGCGCGGGGCGTATAGTGTGATGCCCATGGCCCGTCTTCCGGTTCGCCTCCTGGCCGCCTCCCCCCTGGCCGGGGCGGTGATCTTCCTGGCCGCCACGGGCGACGGGACCGCCGGGAGCCTCCTCGGCCCCCCCCTGCGGCTGGGGATGTGGACGGCGCTCCTGTGGGGAGGGGCCCGCCTGGCGGCCCGCGCCGCCGGCTCGCGCCTCACCGGCCTGTCGCACCTGGCCTGGGATGGCAGCGTCGCCCTGTCGGCTCTCATGGGGCTGCTGCTGGCGGCGGGACAGATGCCGGGGCTGTACCGGCCGGCGGTGCTCACAGGCGTCCCCCTGGCCGTCGGCCTGGCGGGACTCCTGGTGCGCCGCCGCGGAACCGTCGCCTCAGGGACCCTGGCCGCCGATCCGGGCCGCCCGCAGGCCGGTCAGGAGATGGACACCCATCTTCCCGCCGGGCTTCTGCCGGCGCTGGGGGTGATCGCCGGCGCCGGGCTGGTGTGGAGCAGGGTTCCGCCGACCTTCTTCGACACCCTGGCGTATCACTACGCCCAGCCTGGCCTGTGGCTCGCCGAGGGGGTCGTGGCGCCGGTCTCTTGGAGCCTCATGTCCTGGTTCCCCGCGGGCATGTCGGCCCTCTACGGCCTGGGCCTGGCCTGGGGTGGGGAGGCCGCGGCGGCCGACGCCAACCTGCTCATGGGGTTGCTCCTCCTTCTCCTCGCCGCGGACACGGCCGGGCGCCTGGCCGGCCCGGCCGCCGCGTGGGCCGCGTTCCTGCTGCTGGCCGGCCTGCCCCTGGTGCTCCACGGGCTGGCCATCCCGGCCGCCGACCTGGCCCATGGCACCCTCGCCTTCGCCAGCCTGGCCGCCTGCCTCCTCTGGCGCCGGGAGGGGGCGGCGACCTGGCGTCACCGCGCGGCGTGGCTGGCGGGGGGCGCGGCCGTCACCAAGTACCTGGGGCTGCTTCTGCCCGTCGCGCTCGGCGCCGTGATCCTGACCCTGGCCCGGCCGGGGGAGCGCCCACCGGCCGCGGTGCGCGCCCGGCGCGCCGCCGCGTTCCTGCTCCCGGCGCTCCTCCTGCTGACTCCCTGGCTGGCGGCCAACGCCCGGGTCACCGGCAACCCCGTCGCCCCGGTGCTGGCCGGCATCCTTCCGGTGGAAGGGCTGGCCCCCGGGGGAGCTGAGGCGTTCGCCACCGATGCCCGGGGCGGCCTGCCAGGCTCAACAGACGTGCGCCGCCTGGCCACGGGGCTGGTGCTGGGTGAGGCGGACGGCCGCGTCTACCCCTCGCCGGCCTGGGGATGGGGGCTCCCCCTCCTCCTGGTGGCGGCCGTGGCCTGGGGCCGGCCGCTCGCCGCCTCGGGCGCGCCGCTGGCCCTGGCCGCCGCCGGCTTCGCGGTCTGGTTCCTCACCTTCCGGTGGGAACGGTTCCTGGTGACCGTCTCGGCGCTGCTGGTGGTGGGCCTGGCCGGCCCGCTGGTGGCGGCCTGGCGGCGGCGCGGGGCGGGGCGCCTGGTGGTGGCCCTGGCCGCTCTTCTTGCGCTCCTTGGCGCCGCCCGCGCCGCGCAGAGCGTGGCCCGCTTCACCGGGGGCTGGCCGGTGGCGGCGGGCCTCGAGTCGCCGTCCAGCTTCCGGGAGCGGAGCTTCCCCTTCGCCCGCCTCTACCAGCGCACCACCCGGCGCCTTACCGGCTCCGAGGCTCGCGTCCTGCTGCTGGGTGAGATGCGTCACCACGGACTGGACGTGCCGCACGCGGCGCCCGCCGGCTTCAACGTGCACCCCCTGGTGTCGGGGCTGGCGCGGGAGGCCGATGCCGAGGGGGTGGCCCGGTTCCTCCGCAGCGCGGGTTTCACCCACCTCCTGGTGGATCCCGACTGGGTGGATCGCAGCGCTCGCCGCTATCCGTCCCTGACTTCCATCGGACCGGGGGGAGAGCTGCGGCCGCGCCTGGCGGCCTTCCTGTCGGGGCTGGGACCGCCGGTGGACGTGGAGGGCCGGATCGCCCTCCACGTCCTGCCGGTGGCCGCTAACTAC
>JBFGDW010000139.1:0-8709 GCA_041580435.1 Candidatus Polarisedimenticolia bacterium
CCTGGCGTGCAGGGCGAGAAGGATCGTCTCATCGTCACTGGCTGGCTCGCGACTGGTCGCAGCGGCGGCGGGGCCGGGCTCGTGGGACTCGGCGTGGAGCGCCGCCAGGGAGCGCTCGGTGAGCTCGGCCGACGGCCCCGGCCAATCGCCGGCCGCGAGCAGGGGGATGAGCGCAATGAACAGTCGCCGGCGGGTCACCATCTCAGGACTCCAGTTCCCATCCCGCCGTGCCCTCCGCCGGCGACGGTTCCCCCGCGCACAGGCCGGAGCAAGCCCGGTCGATCCCGGCGGGATTCATGGCGGCATTGTAGCGCCGCCGGGGCGCGTCAGCGTCCCGGGCGCTGCTGGGCCAGCCACGGGGCGAGCTCGCCGGCCGCCGCCTCCAGCTTCAGCGCCTTGCCCGCGCGTAGCACCACGGCGGACACCCGCGTGGCGGGGGTGACGTCCTTGAGGGAGCTGAGCACGGCGAGGCCGATCTCCGGGGTGTCCAGGCGCTGGCCCATGGCCTCCAGGAGGATGTCGCCGCCGATGAGGATCTGCGTCTCGCCCACGGTGACGGGGATCGAGCCGCCCACCAGGCCCAGGCGGTCCGCCGGCGAGCCCTTGGCGACCCGCTGCAGCAGGAAGCCCGAGCGCCCTTCGGGGATCTGGAAGGCCCGGGCCAGCGGCCCGGTCAGGTAGAGCTCCGTCATCCCCGACCAGATGGCACTGCGCTCTAGCAGCAGGCGCCGCGCGGTGTTGGAGGTCACGGCGAAGCCCAGCCCGGCATTCTCCCGGATCCGGGAGCGGATGAAGCTGGCGATGCCGATGACCTGGCCGTTCATGTCGAACAGGGGGCCGCCGGAGTTGCCGGGGTTGAGGGCCGCGTCGGTCTGGAAGTGCTCCACGTCCAAAATGTCCAGGGAGGGGTGGTCCTGGCCGCGCCGGGCGCTGATGTGCCCCACGGTGAGGGTGTGGGTCAGGTTCAGGGGCGCGCCGACGACGAAGCAGACGCTGCCGATGGCGACCTTGTCCGAGTCGCCGAGGGTGGCGGGGCGGATTCCCGCCGGTGGGGCCTCCAGCAGCTCCAGGAGTGCCACGTCGCCCTGGAACGCCGAGCTGATGATCCTGGCGCGGGCTTGCGTCCCGTCCACGTAGCGCACCATGACCATGTCCGCCGTGTGAACGACGTGGGCGGCGGTCATGATGCGCCCGCCCTCGATGAGCACGCCGGAGCCCTGGCCGAACTCGGGCTCGGCCACGCCCTCTGCGTCGCGCAGACCCGTTTCCCCCCTGGTGTAGAGCGTGACCACGGCGGTGTGCACCCGGGCGAACACCTCGGCCACGGAGGGTGCGGGCTGGGCGGCCCGGGCCTCTCCGGTGAAGGCGATGATGGCCAGAGCGGCCAGGAGCGCGGCGGCGGAGCGAGAGCGCATGGCATGTCCTCCCATGGGGGAGCCGGTCACCGGGAGCTAGGTGAACCAGACTCCGTTGGTGACCTGGCAATCCAGCGCGTCCAGCGCCATGTGAATGAGCAGGCCGATACCGATATACCTGGTCTTCCTCGGGTAACAAAGCACGGCATAGAGGGCGATGGCCCAGAAAGTGTGCAGGGGATGGAACCCGATGCTGCACCGCTGCGGGTCATAGATCGGATCCGCCAGGAGGTGGTCCAGATCCACCAGCATGGTGCCGATCATGAGCAGGTAGGCCCGCTTCCAGTCGCGCCGGAAGAAGAGGCCCACCACCGCCGCCGGGACGATGAAATGAAGCAGGATATGCAGCATGGCAGGCCCGTTCTAGCAGATACCCGGGCCGGTGTCTCTTCTGGTAGCGTGCGGGCGGGCGGCAGGGTCACCCCGACCCGCCGCCCTGCCAAGAAGGAGGCGACCATGGGCGATGGCCGGCCGGGGGCGTGGGGCATGGGGCTGCGAGCACGAGAAACGCAGGGGTGGCTTGGTCAAGCCGGCCGGGGGCTGACGGCCTCCGGGACGCTGGCGCTCCTGCTGATGGCCGGGGGTTGCGCCTTCTTCATGCCCGACAAGATCCACCACGTGGTTCCGCCGCCGGAGCCGCCCGAGGAGAGCTGTCGGCACGAGGGGGAGGCCGCGCCGGGAGGCCGCATGATCGGGCTGGCGCTGTCAGGCGGCGGGCTCAGAGCGGCGGTCTTCGCCGCCGCGTCCCTGGAGGCCCTGGCGGAGCACGGGGTGCTGGACGAGGTCACGCACCTGTCCAGTGTCTCGGGCGGCTCGTTTGCCGCCGGCTACTACCTCGCCAACCCTCCCACCTGTCATGGGATCGCCGACACCGGCGAGGAGCAGGCCTGCTGGCGCGCCTACTTTGCCACCTTCAAGCAGCAAATGCGGGCCAACTACTGGAACCGCATGTTCCTGCGCAACACCCGGCCCTGGCGCTTCTCGAGCCCCACCCGGCGGGCCGTGTCGCTGCAGGAGATCCTCGACAAGCGGTTCCTCCACGGCAGGACGTTCGCCGAGCTTCCGGATCGCCCCGTGCTGCTGCTCAACGCCACCAATTACGACGAAACGCGGCGCTTCGTGTTCTCGAATGCCTGCCTCGCCGAGGAAGGGCCGCAGGCGCCGGCGGGTGGGGGCGCGATGGGTGGGCCGGGCTACAGGAGCATGGCCGCCGACGCCCTCGCCAAGCGCACCGTGCGCGCACACACCTTCTCCCGGCCCGGTTGCACAAGGGCGGTGCCCGGCGACCTGCCCGTCTCCCTGGCCGTGGTGGCCTCCGCCGCCTTCCCGCCCCTCGTCGGGCCCATCTCCATCCAGGCCCCCTCCGGCTGCGACGGCGAGCCCCAGTGGTGGCACATCGGCGACGGCGGCATCGTGGAGAACGCCGGCACCGACGGCCTGGAGGAAATCCTCCTGCGCCGCCTGTCCGGCCAGGGCCCGCCCCTCGAGCAGATCCTGATCCTCTCCCTCGATGCCGGCACCAAGCACGACGCCGAGAATCTCAAGTCGCAGCGGAAGTTCAACATGTACCGCGGGCTCAAGACGCGCCTGGTGGTGGACTCGCCCCGGGCCCGGGGCCAGGCCTATCACGACCTCTTCTGGCGCGACCTGGAGATGCAGATGAAGGCGGGTGGCATCGACTATCAGAAGATCGCCCTGCGCTACGGCACGGCGGCCCTGGAGACGTTGCCGGCGTCCTGCGCCAAGGACCTGGCCGGCCCCGAGGCCATCGCCGCGCACCTGCCCGGGATTCCCACCAACTACAAGATCACCCCGTGCAACGCCGACCTGCTGGAACAGGCGGCGCACCATCTGGTGCATGCCCTGTTTGCGAGCGGGACGGCGCGGGGCTTTGCCGGCGATGGACGCTTGACCCGGGCGCATGTGAAGTGCGGACTGGAGCGCTGACGGCGCCGGGCGCGCGCCGGCCGACTCCCTAGCCGGGCACCAGCTCCAGGGTCGTCGCCTCCCGCCGGGTCTCGGCAAACCCGGCCACCCACTTCAACGAGGCCTTGGTGTGGATGCTCCCAGCAGGTTGAGTCCTGAGGGCCTTGTACCACCCTGTGGGACTGTTGTCCCATGACCTGACGAAGACGCGGTCTTCAACGACCACCACCCAGACTCCGGTGTAGCGGTGCTCACGGCCGGAGCGCACGCCCAGGGTCCTGGCCTTGGCGAGCGCCGCCAGTCGCGAGGCCGAGAAGTGCTTCCCGGAGGACACGGGGCCTTCCGCAGGACGGCTCCACTCGCTCAGGAGTGCAGGTGGAAGACCTTGTTCATGATCTTCCACTCCCCGTCCACCTTGAGGAGCGTGAACAGGTCCGTGAAGCGGTGCCCCGTCCAGTTGTCAATCTCCAGGCGCGCCGCGGCGATGGTGCCGTGGGTCTCGATGCTGGCGATGCGGGCCTGAACGTCCTTGGCCGGCCCGTTCTGGTCGTTCCAGTCGAAGAGCCCCTGGATCGGTCCGGCAAACAGGTCGCTTCCCACGTAGCCAAAGATCGTTGCGTCCTCATGGAAGGCGGGCTTCATGTCCGCGCCGCGGCCGGACCGGGCTCCCTTGAGGTAGTGCTGGATTGTCCTGGTGATGGCGTCGTACTCCTCGACCTGCGTCAATGCATCGCTCATTGCAGTCGCTCCTCGTCATTGGTGTTCAGGATCTGATGTTCCATCAGCTCAAGGTCTATCAAGAAGGCTCGCCGGTGTCGGCCAGATGCAACGCGGTAGGCCTCATGATGGCCGTGCATGTCCGACGCCTCCAGGATCTTCATGGGTCCAAGCTCATCGGCTTCGCTCCCGTGGCTCCTGGCGCCCCAGGCGGTAGCGGGGCAGGCCGTCGTCCAGCTTCAGCCACGAGGGGGCGCGGTCGCACCAGAGATGGTCGGAGGGGGTGACGGCCTCGGGGTCGCCCAGGCTGCCGGCTGAGACATCGATGGACTCGGGGGTTGCGGTGTTCTGGTACGTGATCGGGGTGCCGCAGGCGGGGCAGAAGCGGCGGGTGACGCCGGGGCGTGACTCGATGCTGCCGAGGGCGCCGGAGTCGATGATGAGATCGCCGATGTTCATCTCCACCCAGGCTACCAGGAGCGCGGCCGAGGTGCGGCGGCAGTGCAGGCAGTAGCAGATGTTCACGCGGCGCGGCGCGCCGGTGAGGCGGTAGCGCACGGCGCCGCAGAAGCATCCGCCTGTGAGGTTGGGTGGGATCATGGAGGGCCGTCCCGGCAGGGCGGGATCATCTCAGACGCCTCACCCGCGGGTCAAGGCGAGGCCGCCAGCATGGCGGCCACGCGGGCGGCCTGGGCATGGAGGCCGTGACGGGTCAGGTAGGCGTGCAGGTCGGTGAGATCCTGGCGGGGGCTGGTGGAGTGCTCCTGGATGTAGTCCAGCGCCACCTCGCCATAGCGCGCCGGGTACGGCGTGTAGCTCAGCGTGACGTAGCGCTGGCGGCGGGCGGTGAGCTCGCCCGGATCCAGGCCCGCGCCCGCCCGGCCGGCCAGGTGGGGAATGAGCGCATCCCAGGGCGTGAGATTCTGCTGGATGCGGTCCAGGTTGGCGGGTCCCAGGTGCCGCCCCGAGGCGTACTGCAGCCCCAGGCGATCCTCGGTGTAGATGTCGCCGCCGGTGGCGACGGCACGGAAGGCGTCGTCCCACAGGAGCAGCCCGGCCAGGAAGCGGTCGAGCTGCCTGATGCTGGCGGCCGCCGCGTGCTGCTCCAGCGCCTGGCGCACGGCAGGCCGCGCCAGCCGTGCCTGCACCTGCCGCAGGTCGATGGCGAAGGGCCCATGCGCGCCGATCATGATCATGTCGGTGTGGTTCCACCACAGCAGGCAGTGGGGGAAGACCGAGGCGAAGGTGCTCATGACGCCCGCGGTCTCGTCCGGCGAGAGCTGCGCTGCCGGCAGGACCTGGGCGAACAGCCCCCCCGGAGCCAGCCTGTCGCGCACGCCGGCGTAGAACTCGCGCGTGTAGAGGACGGCGTTCCGGAAGCTGAACATGGGTGGGGTCGGCTCGGCGTAGACGAGGTCATAGGCGCCGGGGGCGCGGCGCACCAGGCTGGTGGCGTCGTCGATGACGATGCGGGCGCGTGGGTCGCCGGCCAGCCCGCGATTCTCGGGAAGCAGCCGCAGGGCCACCTCGACGTTCTCCGGCGAGATGTCCACGAACTCCATCTCGCGCACCTCGGGGAAGAGGCGCGGCGCATAGGACGACAGGCCGGCTCCGAAGGCCAGCCCCAGGACCCGCCGCGGAATCTCCGGCGCGATGAGCATGGGCAGGAACCCCTGCAGCACGGCGAAGCCCCCCTCCTGGCGGGCGATGACCACGTTGTTCTGCATGACGCGGATGCCGCCGGCCGGCGAGCGGGTGGCCCAGGTGGTGCCGGTGGCCCCCTCGCGCACCGCCAGCAGCTCGCTGCCGGGCTCGGTCTGAACCAGGAGCCGGTGGGGGAGGCGGCCGAGGGTGCCGGTCTCCACCAGAAGGGGGTAGGCCAGCGCCAGGGCCATGACCAGGGCGCCGGCGACTCGCTGGCGGGGCGCCAGCAGCGCCACCGCGGCCGCCGCGCTGCACCCCGCCAGCAGGTAGAGGGTGTGCTGCATGCCCAGGTGGTCGAACAGGAGGAAGCCGGCGGCCAGCAGGCCGGCGATGCCCCCGGCGGTGTTGAGGGCGTACGCGCGCCCCACGTGGTCCCCCACCTGCCGCGCCGATGGGGTGACCAGGCGGCTGACCACCGGGAAGGTGGCGCCCATGAGCAGCGTGGGCACGAGCAGCAGCCCGGCCAGGGCGGCCAGCAGGTGCAGCGGCCCGCGCCCGCCCCAGGCGAAGAGCGCCGCCCGGTGGGGGACCGGGGCGTGCAGGCTGACCAGCGCCGTCAGGGCGATGCCGGCCAGCAGGGCCCCGAGGAGCGCCGCGGGGCGTGAGGTGCGGCTGGCGGCGCGCGCCGCCAGCAGGCTCCCGCCCGCCAGCCCCAGGATGAAGATGGCGATGATGCCGGTGTACAGCTCGATGGTGTCCTGGAAGAAGAAGGTCAGGTGGCGCAGCCAGATGATCTCGAAGGCCATGGAGACGAAACCCGACACGGTGAAGCAGGCCAGGACGAGGGAGGCGCCCGGGATCATGGCCCGGTCGCCCGGGCCGGCCGGCGTCCCGCCAGGGGCACCTCGGGCCGGGGTGATCGCGTCCGGGCTGGCGGGTGTCCGTTCAGCCGCCTTTGCCGCCGCCCCTCCCTCCAGGCGGCGGGCCACCGCCAGGGCGGCGAGGCCGATGACCAGGTTCAGCGCGGCCATCGCCAGGTTGGCGCCCAGGGCGCCCAGATGGCGAATGAGCACCAGCCCGGCCAGCAGGCTGCCGGCGGCGGCGCCCAGCGCGTTGACGCCGTAAAGATGCCCGGCGCCGCGCCCGGCGGCGTCCAGGCGTGGCACGAAGGGGCGCAGCAGCACGGGAAGGGTGCCGCCCATGAGGACCGTGGGCGGCAGCAACACCGCCGCGGCCAGCAGGACGCGCAGCAGCGTCAGCGCCGCCGGGCTGCCGGCGGCCCGGCTCCACAGCGCCGAGTAGATCGCCTCGGCGCCGGACGCCAGCAGGGGGAAGGCGGCGGCCCACAGGGCGATGCCGATCTCCAGCAGGCCGTAGGCGCGCACCGGCCGGCCCAATCGCGGCGAGACGTGTCCCAGCAGGCGGCTTCCCAGGGCCAGGCCGCCGAAAAAGACCGCCACCACGGCGCTGGCCGCCAGGACGGTGGAGCCGAACAGGCGGCTGAACCGATGGATCCAGACCGCCTGGTAGGCCAGGGAGCAGAGTCCCGACAGGAGGTAGGCGCCGGCCAGCAGCGTTAGCGCCCCCGGCGGCGGCTGGGTATCGGTGGGCCGGCTCACGGGGGCGGATTGTAGTACCCGCCCCTGCGGCGCCTAGGCGGCGCCGCGGCTGGCACCGGGGCGGCGGCGCTTGTTCATCCAGACAATCATGTGATGCCGCGCCTGGGGAGCCGGCGTCCGGTCGCCCCTGCGACGGGAGGGCCGCCCGTCGGTGATGGTGTCCACCGTCTCGGCGGTGCCGTCGGCCTCATCGGCCTCGCCGTCCGCCCCGTCCTGCGCCGATGCCTCGAACTCCTCCACCATCTTCTCCACGAACGCCTGGAGGTCGGTACGCATGGACTGGTACGTGTGATGGCGGCGCCCGCTCTTGACGCCGCTGTCGATGAGCTCCCAGGGGCCGTGGCACAAGGCGGCCACCGGCTTGCCAGCCTCGAAGAACGAGTTGACGAACTTCTCGGCGCGGCGATCCTTGCGCAGGCCGTCGGGGTTCATGACGCCGCCGGGGAGGAAGAGCACGTCGTATTTGCCGGGATCGGCGTGGTCGAGGACGACGTCGGCCTCCACCTCCTCACCCCAGTCGCTGCGGTGCCAGCCCTTGACCTTCACCTCGGGTGAGACGATGTCGCTGACCAGGCCAGCCTGGTGAAGGGCCTCGCGAGGCTGGACCAGCTCATCCTGCTCGAAGCCGCTGGCCACCAGTATCGCGACCTTCACATCTCCAGCTTTGCGACCCATGACAGTCCTCCGTGTGTGACTGTCCATGCATATCCCGGCCCTTCCCGCCGCCAGCCATGACATTTTGGTCAGCGGCTCGTAGCGGCGGCCATGCCGCGCCCCTGCGGCCGTACCGGGCGGTTTGACGGGGCAGCGGGTATGATGAGGATGTTCTCGAGGACCATCCCATGCGCCCAGCCGCCAGAATCTTCTCGGGGGTCGCCCTGCTGGTCATGGCGGGAGTGGCGGCGGCCGCCTTCTGGGGCCTGCCAGCGTTCCTGCGCGCCCGCAGCGCCGAGCTGCTGGCGGCGCAGCTCCGCATGGAGGTGAAGGTGGGCGGCGCCGGGCTGACCAGGGACGGGGTCCGCCTGACGGGAGTGGCGGTGGACGGCGGGGCCGGCCTGCCGCGGGTGCAGGTCCAGGAGATCCGCGCCGCCATCCCGCTGCGGGCCCTTCTGGGGCGGGGCGAGCCGCCGCTGCGCCGGCTCGAGGCGCAAGGCGTGGAGATCTTGCTGGCCGACAGGCCGGCTCCAGCCGGCGCGCCTCCGCCCGGACCGCTTCAAGCTGGGACGAGCGGGCCGGCGACTGGCCCATCCGCCAGCACGGAGGAGCAGGCCGCCGGCGCCGCGTCACCTTCAGGCGGCGCCCCGGAGGCAGGCGCATCCGCCGCGCCGCGGACCGCCGGGGAGGCCCCCGGCGGCGATGCCGCCGCGGCGGGCGGGGCCCGATCTCTC
>JBFGDW010000140.1:0-8676 GCA_041580435.1 Candidatus Polarisedimenticolia bacterium
ACGGTGGCGCTATTGAGCACGCCGCTCATGGTCAGGTACTGGTAGACGATGTGGCCGTTGGGATACAGGATGACCTGGAAGGTCAGGTCCGATCCCGTGCTGAACCGATCCACGTTGGTGAACTGCACGATGAACCGTGTCCCATCGTTGAGGGTGGTCACCCGCTCGGTGCCGCGGAAGTGCAGATCATCCCAGAACGGGGCCACCAGGTTCTCCGGCACGCTGGAGCCGGTGTTGGGCAGCGAACTGGGGTTGCTGAACGACGTGCGCGTGCTGGTGAAGCTCAGCCATCCATTGGTGCAGATGTTCACCGTGCTGAAGTTGTTGCCGTAGAACGGGAAGCTGAAGCCGATGGGAACCGGGCCGGCGTTCTCATCGTCGCCGTCGAGCCCGGCCACCGGAACGCCCACGGTGGAGATGTCCACCCAGTTGAACACCGGGCCGCCGGGCTCATCGCTATCGCGGAACTGGTAGCCGTAGGCGTCCGGGCCGCCCACGCGCTCGATGCCGACGCCCTCGCCGTTGGCCGATTCATCGGCCTTGGGCAGGGGATCCCACGACGGCGGCAGGCTGGTGCCCGTGATGAGCAGGGCCACGCTGGCGTCCCACTCCAGGTCGCTGGCGCCGGTGTTGCTCAGGCGCACCGCCCTGTTGGTGGTGCCGTTGGGCGGCAGGGCCACCTCCAGGGACGCCGGGTTCACCGACGCCACCGGTGGGAAGAGGCCCTGGCCCGACAGGGGCACGGTGAGGGTCGGCGTGGAGGTGGCGTTGCTCTCCACCACCAGGCTGCCCGATCGTGGGCCGTCGCCGGCCGGGGCGAACTGGACGCTCAGCGTCCGGCTCTCACCCACCCCCAGGACGAACGGGGACGTGTCGGTGCTGTAGTCGCCCGAGACACTCACCGCCCCCACCTGCAGCACGTCGCTGCCGGTGTTGGTGAGGGTCACGTCGTCCTGGGCCGAGACGCCCACGAAGACGGTGCCGAAGTCCAAGGACGAGGGACTGGCGGCAATCTCGGGGAACCCGGTCACGAACAGGCTCGCTGGCAGGTTCACCAGCGGCCGGACGGGATCGTTGGTGGTCAGGGTCAGTCCGCCCTGATAGGTCCCGCCGATGAGATCCACGGCGCTCAGGAGCACCGTGACGTTCTGGGAGCCGCCTGCCGGGATGACACCGGAGGCCGGCGACACCGAGAGCCAGTCGGGAATGGCCTGGATCTCGATGGCCAGGTTGTCATGGACGTAGGCGGCATTGTGGACCACCGTCAGTCCATCATCCCGGGTCGCGTTCTGGATGCCGATGGTGGCGCTGTCCAGCGGCCCGTCCATGGTGAGGTACTGGTAGACGATCTTCCCGGACGGGTACAGGATGATCTGGAAGGTGTAGTGCTCGGTGATGGTGGTGCCGATCCGGTCCACGTCGGTGAACTGGATGATGAAGCGGCTCCCGTCGTTGTAGGTGGTGGCGCGCTCCTGGCTCCGGAAGTGCAGGTCGTCCCAGAAGGCCGCCAGCAGGTTCTCGGGGTTGGTGGTGCCACCGGTGGGCAGCGAGGCGTTGGAGAACCGGGTCAGCGTGCTGGTGAAGCTCACCCAGCCGTTGGTGCAGACGCGCACCGTGTCGAAGGTGTTGCCGTAGAACGGGAAGCTGAACCCGATATCGATGGGTCCCACGTTCTCGTCATCGCTGTCCAGTCCCGGCACGGGCGTGCCGATGCCCGAGATGTCGAACCAGTCGAACAGCGGCCCGCCTGGCTCGTCCGAGTCCTTCCAGCGGTAGCCGAACATGTCGGGGCCGCCGCTGCCCAGGGTCACGGGCGGGCCGGTGGACTCCGGCTCCTCGCCCTTGAGCAGATCCTTGCTCTCCTGAGGCACGACCAGGGCGTTGCTCAGGCGCACGCCCAGGTTGTAGTTCAGGTTGCTGCCGCCCGTGTTGGTCAGGGTGAGGGTCCGGCTCTCCTGCTGGCCGACGAACAGGTTCCCCGAGAAGCTCCCCGGGGAGAAGCCGAGCACCGGCGCCGGGATGGAGGTGCCCAGCACCGGGACCTGCAGGGTGGGCTCGTCGGGATCGTCGCTGTGGACCGTGACCACGGCGTTGAGGGTGCGCGGCGAGACCGGCAGCCAGCGGAGGTTGTAGAGCACCTCGCCTCCCGGCGGGATGTTGAACACCGCGCCCGAGGAGGGTGGCTCCTCCACCAGCAGCTCCGGATCGCTGCTCGTGACCTGGGTGACGATGAGGGCTCCGGTGCCCACGTTCTGCACCGCGAGCTGAATCAGGGCCGGGAAGCCGGTGAAGCGGGTGCCGAAGTCCACCGAAGTGGGGCTGGTGGCCACGTCCGCCACGCCGAAGACGGTGAGGGTGGCCGGGACATCCACGAAGGACGGATCCGGGATGTTGGTCTCGATGTGGACGGCGCCCTGGAAGACCCGGTCGCCCGAGTCGCCGGCGTTGAAGGTCACGGCGAAGTCCTGGAAGCCGCCGGGCGGGATGGTGCCCGAGGTGGGCGCCACGGCCAGCCAGTCCGGGACGCGGCTGATGCGGATGGCCATGTTGTTGTGGACGTAGTTCTCGTTGGCGCTCACCAGCAGGCCGATGGTCTTGTTGGCGTTCTGGATGCCGATGGTGGCGCTGTTGAGGACGCCCGACATGGACAGGTACTGGTAGACGATGTCGCCGTTGGGGTAGAGGATGACCTGGAAGGTCAGGTTCGACCCGGTGCTGAAGCGATCCACCCCGGTGTACTGGACGATGAAGCGGCTCCCGTCGTTGTGGTAGCGGGCCCGCGCCACGCTGCGGAAGTGGAGATCATCGAAGAACGGCGCGATGAGATTCTCCGGGATGGTCGTTCCCGTGTTGGGCAGCGAGGACGGGTTGCTCGTGGTCGTCCGGGTGCTGGTGAAGCTGAGCCAGCCGTTGGTGCAGACCCGGATGGTGCTGAAGCTGTTGCCGTAGAACGGGAAGTTGAAGCCGATGGGCACGGGGCCGGCGTTCTGGTCATCCCCGGTCAGCGCCGTGATGGGGGTGCCGATGGAGGAGATGTCCACCCAGTCGAAGACCGGGCCCCCGGGGCTGTCGCTGTCGGCGAACCGGTACCCGAAGGCATCGGGCCCGCCCGTGCGCTCGATCTGCGCGTCTCCGGACCCGGTGTCCGACTCGTCGCCCTTGGGCAGCTCGACCCAGCTCTCGGTGGCAGCCGCCGTGGCGCCTCCCAGGTTCACGGACAGATCCACCTCCAGGTTGCTGCCCCCGGTGTTCCGGATGCGCAGGTTGCGGCCCACGCTGCCGCCGGTGAACAGCGCCTCGTTGAACGAGGCCGGGCTCACCAGCACGGCCGGTGCCGGGGCGGCCGAGCCGCTCACCGGGACGCCGACGCTGGGGTTGTTGGTGGCGTCGCTCATCACGGTGAGGGAGGTGGACAGGGGGCCTGCCGCCACCGGCGTGTAGGTCACCTGCACCACCTGCCGGCCGCGGGCCGGGATGGAGAAGCTGGCCGGAGCCACGGTGACGGTGGGATCCCCCGACACGATGTCGCTGACGGTCAGCACGTCGGTGCCGTCGTTGTTGATGTTGAGGGCCAGCTCTCCCGAGAAGCCCAGGAAGATCTCTCCGAAGTCCAGGGAGGTGGGGCTCACCGAGATGGCCGGGGCGCCCGTCACGTTCAGGGTGACCGGATGCCCCACCAGCGCATTGAGGGGATCATTGGAGGCCACGTTGACCGATCCCTCGTACGCGCCGCCGTCAAGCCCCGTGGCGTCGATGGTCACCGTGACGTCAAGGGACTGGCCGGACAGGAGCCGGCCCGACGTGGGCGAGGCCCGCAGCCACTGGGGCACGGCGGCCAGCCGGATCTCCAGCTCGTCATGGAGATAGGCCGTGTTGAAGGCCACCGTGAGGCCATCGGTCTTGGTCCCGTCCTGGATCCCCACCGTGGAGCTGTCCAGAACGCCCGCCACGTTCAGGTACCGGTAGCGGATCTCTCCCGACGAGTGCAGCTCCACCTGGAAGGTGAGGCTGGACCCCGTGCTGAACCGGTCCACGCCGGTGTACTGGACCACGAAGCGCGTGCCGTCGCTGGCCCAGGAGGCGCGGGCGGCGCCGCGGAAGTGGAGATCGTCCCAGAACGGCGCCAGCAGGTTCTCGGGGCCGCCCGACGTGGGCAGCGGCTGGTTGCTGTAGGAGGTGGAACCGGTGGCCACGGTGCTGGTGAAGCTGAGCCAGCCGTTGGTGGACACGCGCACGGTGTCGAAGGAGTTGCCGTAGAAGGAGAACTCGAAGCCCAGCGGGATGGGGCTGGAGATCTGGTCATCCCCGGTGAGCTCCGGGATGGGCGTGCCCGTGGCGGCGATGTCGGTCCAGGCGAAGACCGGTCCGCCCGGCTCGTCGCTGTCGGTCCACCGGTAGCCGAAGGCGTCCGGTCCCCCGAAGCCGCTCACCACCGGGTCGCCCGACCGCGGGTCGGCCTCCCCCTTGGCCAGGGGGAGCGGATCGTTCTGGGTCACCACCGCACCGCTCACCTCGGGCAGAGGGATGCTCCAGTCCAGGGTCCCCACACCGGCATTCTGGAGGGTCAGCGTCTGGTTGCTCACCTGGCCGGTGAACAGGTCGGCGCTGAACGAGGCCGGCGAGGAGGCGAAGGTGGGCGGCGGCAGGGTCGTGCCCGTGGCCGGCGCGCTCACCGGACCCAGGTTCCCCCACTCGTCCCCGGCCCGGATGGCGACGTAGTAGGTCGTGTCGGCCGCCAGGCCCAGCACTTCCAGGTTCTCCAGGCTGCCCGAGGGCTGGGGCGCTCCCGTGGGAACCAGGGTCCCGCCGGAGAAGTTGCTGGCGTCCAGCGGGCTGGTGGAATAGCGCAGCTCGTACGTGGAGGCCGTGCCGGTGTCATCGTCGTCACCGGTGGCGACCCAGCTCAGGAAGAGGGAGTTGCTGGTGGCCCCGGTCACCTGGAGGCCGGTGACCGTTCCGGGCGGCGTGTTATCCGGGTCGGCGATGGGGAAGAAGGCGTTGAGCCGCCCGCCGCTCACGGTGATCCCGGCCATGCTGGGGACCGGATCGGCGAAGCCCATGAGGAGCTGCCGGACATCCACGGCGCTCACGTTGGGGGCGATGGCGCGCAGCAGCGCCGCGGCTCCGGCGACGTGGGGCGTCGCCATGGACGTCCCGCTGAGGAGGCCGTAGGAGTTGCCCGGCAGGGTGCTGAGGATGTTGACGCCCGGCGCGCCCAGATCCACGGTGGTGGCCCCGAAGCTGGAGAAGGAGGCCTTGCCGTCGTTGTGGTCCGTGGCCGCCACGGCGATGACGTTGGGCACGTTGTAGTTGGAGGGGTAGTGGGGGCTGACGTCGTTGTTGGAGTTGCTGTTGCCGGCCGCCGCCACGAAGACGATGTCCCCGGCCGCGGCATTGGTGATGGCGTCCAGGAGCGTCTGGGAGAAGCCGCCGCCACCCCAGGAGTTGCTCATGATATCCACGCCCATCATGGTGCCGTAATCGATGGACGCCAAGGCGCCGGCGGTGGAGCCCGACCCGCCGGCGCTGAGGAACTTGATGGCCATGAGCGAGACGTCCCAGTTGACGCCGGCCACGCCGATGCCGTTGTCGCCCACGGCGCCGATGGTGCCGGCGCAGTGGGTGCCGTGGCCGTTGTCGTCGAAGGGGTCGTTGTCGTTGTTCACGAAGTCCCAGCCGTGGACGTCATCGATGAAGCCGTTGCCGTCGTCGTCGATGCCATTGCCCGGGATCTCGCCCGGGTTGGTCCAGATGTTGGCGGCCAGGTCCGGGTGGTTGTAGTCGATGCCGGTGTCGATGACCGCCACCAGCACGCTGGGGCTTCCCGTGGAGACATTCCACGCCCGCTCGGCGTCGATGTCGGCCCCGGGAGTACCACCGGTCTGTCCCGTGTTGTTCAGACCGTACAGCTCAGGGTAGCGGGGGTCGTTGGGAGCCAGGAGCGCCTGGACCAGGTAGTTGGGCTCGGCGTACTCCACGTGTGGGTTGCCCCGCAGGCGGGCCAGGGCGCTGGCCACAGAGAGCCCTGGCGCCAGGCGCCAGTGCTCGGCGCCACTGAGGAAGCCTCGCAGGCGCGTGGCCGACACCTGGGCCCGCACGCTGGCCCTCTCGTTGGGGCCGGCGGAGGCCTTGAGCTTGATGAGAAGCTCACCGGCCACGTGGGGGGGGTACAGGGATCCGTCGGCCCCGGGAGGTCCGCCAGGACCTTGACCGCTGGCCGGAAGGGATGTGTAGGTCAGGACACCGCAGGCAATCAGCGCCGCGGCGAGAAGCAGGGTCCGGCCTTGACGAGGAATCGACGGCATGGTGCAACCCCCCTGGACGGTGGTGTGGATGAGGTGCGCTGCTGGCTGGGTCCGCGGGCATTCCGGCGGGCGGAACAGGGCTGCAAGAAGGTGAACGGGTCCGGCTGGCTGACGACTCGGCTCGCCACCCGCTCCACTGAGCCCCCCAAGGACTCCCCGCCGTTGCGGGTGAGAAGGTCCCACCCCGGACGGGGCAGGATCAGAGCCGCCTTATAAACCAGGTTGAATGCAGTGTCAATAAAATTGTGCGACCGGAGGCGAGAAAGGGGACCCGGTTCATCGGGAGGTCACCCCGCCCGGCACGGGTTCCAGGCGGGGAGCCATGGGCAGGGGTGGTACGCCAGAAGGGATTCGAACCCCTGACCTCTTGCTCCGGAGGCAAGCGCTCTATCCAGCTGAGCTACTGGCGCACGGTGGGCGATGTTACCCACCCGGTTCCGGGCCTGTCAAGGAAACAGGGCCGGACGCCCGCAGGTGCCCGGCCCTGGTCAACATGCTGGGATGGAGGGGGTTACTCGTCCTTCTCCACCACCTTCTCGATGATGATCACCTTGTGGCCGTCTCCGTCTCCGCCGGTGACGCTCTTCTCCACGTTCACCTCCACCGACTGGCCCTCCCCCGCCCCCTCGCCGCTCAGGAAGCGGAAGCCGTGGGGACCCGACGGCGCGAACCGGATCTCCTTGTCCACGCCGGCACCCCGCAGGGCGTCCACGATGGCCTGCCGGCGGGACTCGTCCAGGTCTCCCAGGCCGGAGATGAAGACCGTGTCGGCAAGGCCGTCCAGGTGGATGGCCTGATTGTCATCGGTGACGAAGACCATGCTCTGGCCGCCCCCCTCGCCTGCGGTGGCCATCTTGCGTACGAAGACCTGGCTGCCCTTCTCGCTTCCCTCGCCGGTGCGCACGTGGACGCGCCGCATCCCGGCCGGTCCGGCTGAGGGGGTCATGACGAAGGTGTCCTCACCCTCCACGGAGATGCGGTAGCCGCTCTCCTCCCGCGTGATCCCCACATCCTTGCCGTCCCTGGAGGTGACCCACCGCGTCTCCCCCACCGCCAGGTCGCTCACGTCCACCTCCTCGATCTCCGTGCCCGCGCCGGTCATCACCTTGATCTTGACCTTGCGTTCCAGCTTCTCATCGGCGCTGGCGGGGACGGCCGCCAGGCCCGCGGTGAGGCAGAGGGCGGCCGCCACCGCGGCGGCGCGCGTCCACAGGTTCCGGTTGCTCGGCTGCATGGTCGTCTCCTCGTAGAAGTCGACTGACTCAACAGCAAATCCCGGGCCAGCCCCCCGCTAAGGCTGGAGCGCCCCGGCCACTCCCCATATGGGGAACCCATTCCCCATACGGGGCCGCAGCCGGCTCAGCGCTCCCCCTCCCCGCCGGTCAGCCCGTGCTTCTCCAGGCGGTAGAGGAACGCCTTGTACGCCATGTCCAGGAGGCGCGCCGCCCGGGCCCGGTTGCCACCGGCCAGCTCCAGCGCCTGGGCCAGGCAGCTGCGCTCGTGGGCGGCCCACGAGAGCCCGTCCGGGGGGATCTTGAAGCCGCCGTCAGGCTCACCTGCCGGCCCCCCGCCGCCGGGCAGATCCTCCACATGGATCTCCCCCGCCTCCGCCAGCAGGACGAGGCGCTCCACCACGTTCTCCAGCTCGCGCACATTTCCCGGCCAGGGGTGATCCACCAGCCGCCGGATCACGGCCGCCCGCAGCGGGCGGATCTCCACGCCATGGCGCCGCCGTGTCCGCTCAAGAAAGTGCTCCATGAGCAGCGGGATGTCCTCCCGGCGCTCGCGCAGGGGCGGCATGGGAAGGGGGACGACGTTGAGGCGGTAGAAGAGGTCCTCGCGGAAGCGGCCGTCGCGCACATCGGCGGCCAGGTCACGGTTGGTGGCCGCCACGACCCGCACATCGATGGGGATCTCACGGACGCCTCCCACGGGGGTCACCTTCCTCTCCTGCAGCGCACGCAGCAGCTTGGGCTGCAGGGCGGCGGGCAGCTCGCCCACCTCGTCCAGGAACAGGGTCCCCCCACGGGCCGCCTCGAACGTGCCCGCCCGGGTGCGGTCGGCGCCGGTGTAGGCCCCCTTCTCGGCCCCGAAGAACTCGGCCTCGATGAGCCCCTCGGGGATGGCCGCGCAGTTCACCGCCACGAAGGGCCCACCGGCCCGGCGGGACAGGGCGTGCAAGGCCCGGGCCGCCAGCTCCTTCCCGGTGCCGCTCTCGCCGGTGATGAGGATGGTGGCATCGGTGCCGGCGACCTTCTCTACCCGCCGGTAGAGCCGCTGCATGGAGGGGGCTCGCCCCACCAGCTCCACCAGGCGGTCCCGGTGGCCCAGGTCGGCCGCCAGGCGCCGGTTCTCGTCCTCCAGGCGCCGC
>JBFGDW010000141.1:0-8642 GCA_041580435.1 Candidatus Polarisedimenticolia bacterium
CCGCGGGCGGGCCACCCGCGGGGGGCGGGGAGGTGGGCTCTGCGGGCGGCGGAGAGGTGGGCGCCGCGGGCGGCGGGGAGGTGAGCTCGGCTGGCCGGGAGGCCCCGCTGCCTGGCGCCGGCAGGGTGGGCGCCTCCTCCGGCGCGCCGCACGCCGTCAGCATCAGCAGCGCGCCCGCCAGCGGGAGGAGACCGCCTAACCGCGCGCCTGCTCCGGCGGTACGGATCACCTGGCGTCGCCGGCGGCGAGGAGCTGCCTGGCGGCATCCAGCTCCTGGGGGGTGCCGGCCACGATGAGCACGTCGGAAGGATCGATGCGCAGGTCCGCCGAAGGGTTTCCCGTGAGCTTGCGCCCGCGCAGGAGGGCCAGGACCGTCGCGCCGGTGCGCTCGCGCACCCCCAGCTCCTTCAGGCTGCGGCCCCCACCCACGGCGCGCTCGCTCACGGTGACCTCCTCCAGGGCGATGCTGCTGAGCACCGCCCGGAGGGCATGCTGGGCCAGGGGTTGCCCCCCCTCGGAGAGGGTCTGGTAGCGCGACTCGCGCAGCAGCGCCTTCTCCCGCTCGATGAGGCCGTCAGGGGTGCCGTAGGTGGCCAGCACCCGCCCGGCCAGCTCCAGGGAGGTCTCGTACTCCTCCGGAACCACGTCGTCCGCCCCCAGCCGGTGCAGCTCCTCCACCTCACGCAGGTAGCGGGTGCGGGCGATGATGCTGAGATCGGGGCGGTGCCGCCGGGCCACCGAGACGATCTGCCGGCAGGTGGTGGCGTCGGCCACCGTCACCACCAGCGCCTGGGCCCGCGCCAGGCCGGCCGCCTCCAGCACCAGCACCTGGGTGGCGTCGCCGTGCAGCGACGGCAGCCCCTCCTCGGCCAGCTTGCGCGTGCCCACCGGGTTGAGCTCCACCACCATGAACGGCACGTCCAGCAGCCCCAGGACGCGGGCCACGTTCTGGCCATTGAATCCGTACCCCACCACGATGACGTGGGGCCGCCCGTCGGGGGCCGACCAGCCGCCCGCCACCTGCGCTGCCGCCTCCCGCCCGGTCCTGGCGCTGCGCAGCTTGCTGGCCGCCGCCAGGGCGAAGGGAGCCAGCAGCATGGTGGGGACGCTGGCCGAGATGAGGGTGCGGTAGGCATCGGCGTCCAGCACGCCAGCATCCAGGGCCGACTGGGCGATGACGAAGGAGAACTCGCCGGCGTGGCACAGGCCGGCGCCGGCCACCAGGGCGAACCAGAGGCTGCGCGACGAGGCCGCGGCCAGGACGGCGAGGATGGCCAGCTTCACCAGGATGATCCCGGCCGCCGCCGGCAGGAGCTCGCCCGGCGCGTCGATCCAGGCCGGCACGTCCACCAGCATCCCCACCGAGACGAAGAACAGGCCGCTGAACACCTCCCGCATGGGAGCCAGGTCGGCCACGATCTGCTGGCAGTACTCCGACTCGGAGATGATGACGCCGGCCAGGAAGGCGCCCAGCGCCATGGATAGCCCCGCCTCGGCCACCAGCAGCGCCGTGCCGAAGACGACCACCGTCACCATGAGGGTGAAGATCTCGCGGCTGCGGGTGCGGACGGTGAGGCGCGCCAGCAGCGGGAAGAGGAGCCAGGCGCCGGCGATGACCAGCGCCACCACACCCGCCGCCTCCGCCGCCACCAGCCCCAGGTCGGTCCACCGGGCCCCCTCCCCCTGGGCCAGGAAGGGCAGGGCGAAGAGGATGGGCACCACCGCCAGGTCCTGCATGAGGAGGATCCCCAGCATCCAGCGGCCGTGAGCCGAATCGGTCTCGCCGCGCTCCTGCAGCAGCCGGACCACCAGGGCCGTGGAGCTCAGGGCCACCGCCGCCCCGCAGGCGGCCGCCACGCGCCAGTCCACCCCCAGCAGGACCAGACCGGTCTGCACCGCCGCCAGGGTGAGGAGGACCTGCAGGCCGCCGGCGCCGAACACCGTCCCCCGCAGGCGCCAGAGATCCCGGATGGACAGATGCAGCCCGACGCTGAACAGGAGCAGGACCACGCCCACCTCCGCCAGCACCTCGATGTGCTCGCGGCTCTGCACCAGTCCCAGGATCCCCGGGCCGATGAGCAGCCCGGCGGCCATGAAGCCGACGATGGCCGGCAGGCGCAGCCGTCCAGCCAGGAAGGCGGTGATGAAGGACACCCCCATCACCAGGATGAGCTCCCGCAGGATCGAGTGCGCTATCATGCGGCCTTTCCGTCGGAGGCGGCGGCGCCGGCACCGGGGGAGCGGGAGCCGGCCCTGCCGTGGTCGGCGGGTATCTTACTTTTTCCCTCGCTTTCTCGGAGGATGCCATGAGACCGGGAGCCGCACCGGGCCGGGAAGTCAGGGGATGGCTCGCCGCCGCCGGCCTGCTGGCCCTGGCGCCCGGGATGGCCGCCTGCGCCGCTTCCCGCACCGCCGGAGCCCCGCCCGGCGCGCCATCCCAGGCCAGGACCCAGCCCGGGACCGCCGCGGCGACGTCCGCCGTCAGCACGCCGCCCTTCGCCTCCACCTACCGCCCGCTGCCCGCCACCCCGGTGCTCATCCGCAACGCCACCGTCCTCACCGGCGACGGGCGGCGCCTGGACGGCGCCTCGGTGCTCCTGCGCCGGGGGCGCATCGCCGGCGTGGGCCGGGACCTGGCCGCCCCGCCGGGGACCCGCACCCTGGACGCCACCGGCAAGTGGGTCACACCGGGGATCATCGACGTCCACTCCCACCTGGGGGTGTACGCCGCGCCAGGGGGCGACGCCCTCAGCGACGGCAACGAGGCCACGGCGCCGGTCACCGCGGAGGTCTGGGCCGAGCACTCGGTCTGGCCCCAGGACCCCCAGTTCCCCATGGCCCTGGCCGGCGGCGTCACCAGCATGCAGATCCTGCCCGGCTCGGCCAACCTCATCGGCGGCCGGGGCGTGACCCTCAAGAACGTCCCCTCCCGGACCATGCAGGGGATGAAGTTCCCGGGCGCCCCCCACGGCCTGAAGATGGCCTGCGGCGAGAACCCCAAGCGGGTCTACGGGGGCAAGAACAAGGCTCCCTCCACCCGCATGGGCAACGTCGCCGGGTACCGGGCCGCCTGGATCAAGGCCGCCGAGTACCGGCGCAAGTGGGACGCCTACCAGGAGAAGGCGGACAAGGGAGAGACGGCGGACAAGGGAGAGAAGGCCGATCCACCGGGGCGCGACCTGGAGCTGGAGACGCTGGCCGGCGTGCTGCGCGGCGAGATCCTGGTGCACAACCACTGCTACCGGGCCGACGAGATGGCGGTGATGATCGACGTGGCCCGGGAGTTCGGCTACACCATCTCCACCTTCCACCACGCGGTGGAGGCCTACAAGATCGCCGATCTGCTGGCCGACAGCGGCATCTGCGCCGCCATGTGGGCCGACTGGTGGGGGTTCAAGCTGGAGGCTTTCGACGGCGTGCGGGAGAACGTCCCCCTGGTGGACGCGGCCGGCGCGTGCGCCGTGGTGCACTCCGACTCGCCTGACGGCATCCAGCGCCTCAACCAGGAGGCGGCCAAGGCCATGGCGGCGGCCAACCGGGCCGGCATCCCGGTGACCCGGGAGCAGGCCATCCGCTGGATCACGCTCAACGCCGCCCGCTCCCTGGGGGTGGAGAAGGAGACCGGATCCCTGGAGGAGGGGAAGATGGCCGACGTGGTCATCTGGAACGGCGACCCCTTCAGCGTCTACACCCGGGCCGAGAAGGTGTTCATCGACGGCGCCCTGGTCTATGACCGGGACGACCCGTCGCGCCAGCCCGAGTCGGACTTCACCCTGGGCCTGCTTCCCGGGCCGGGGGGCCGGCCGTGAGCCGCCCGTGGAGAGACGCGCGGCGCGGGCGGCTCCTGGCGGCGGTGGGGCTGCTGCTGGCCCTGAGTCCCTCCGGAGGGCCGGAGGGTCCGTCCCGTGCATCGCAGGACAGCGACGTCATCGCCATCACCGGCGGAACCGTCCACACCCTGGGAGCGGCCGGCACCGTGGAGGGTGCCACGGTCCTGGTGGCCGGCGGTCGCATCCGGGCGGTGGGGCAAGACGTGTCCATTCCACCGGGGGCGCGGCGCATCGACGCCGCCGGCAAGGTGGTCACCCCGGGGCTCATGGACTCCTTCACCCGTCTCGGGCTGGTGGAGGTGGGGCAGATCGCCTCCACCCGGGACTTCGCCACCGATGACGGCCGCATCACCGCCGCCTTCGACCCGGTGGATGGCCTGAACCCGCGCTCCACCCTGATCCCCATCAACCGTGTGGAAGGTCTCACCCGGGCCGTGGTGGCGCCGGCAGCGGCCGGGAGCCTCATCGCCGGCCGGGTGGCGGTCATCCACCTGGGGATGGAGGAGGATCTGGTGGTGCGCACGCCGGTGGCGCTGTTCGCCGTCCTGGGGGAGGCAGGCGCCCGCCGGGCCGGGGGGGCCCGGGCCGCAGCGCTCCTGCGCCTGCGGGAGGCGCTGCAGGATGCCCGGGATTTCGCCACCAACAGGGAGGCGTTCGCCCGCGGCGAGCGGCGCGACTACGCCCTGTCCCGCCTGGACCTGGAGGCGCTGGCGCCGGTGGCGGCAGGGAAGCTGCCCCTGGTGCTGCAGGTGGAGCGGGCCAGCGACATCCATGCCGCGCTGCGCCTGGCCCGGGAGGAGAAGCTGCGCCTGATCCTGGCCGGCGCGGTCGAGGGATGGATGGCGGCCGAGGCCATCGCGGCGGCCAAGGTGCCGGTGCTGCTGGAGCCTCTCACCAACCGCCCCGACAGCTTCGAGGCGCTGGGATCGACGCTGCAGAACGCCGCCCGGCTGCGGGCCGCCGGCGTCACCGTGGCCTTCATGACCGGCTCGGCCCACAACGCCCGCAACCTGAAGCAGTCGGCGGGCAACACCGTGGCCGCCGGACTTCCCTGGGAGGAGGCGCTGCGGGCCATGACCGCCGCCCCGGCGGCCATCTGGGGGATCGCCGACCGCTACGGCACCCTGGAGCCCGGCAAGGAGGCCGACGTGGTGGTCTGGGACGGAGATCCGCTGGAGGTGACCACCTTCGCCGAGGTGGTCCTGATCCGCGGCCGGGAGGTCCCCATGGAGACCCGCCAGCAGAAGCTGCGGGAACGCTACCGCCGCCTGGACGGGGATCTGCCGCCGGCCTACGTCAAGCCGTGAGTCTGGACGAAGCCGCCGCCGGACCCTAGGGCGGCGTCGGGCAGGCCGCCCCCGCTCCCACCGGCACCACCGTGCCGTCAGAGTCCTTGGCCAGCCCGCTCTCCCCGCAGCCGCTCTCCCCGGTGCGCCCGTAGTAGAACGCCGTCCCCACCGCCGGCAGCGCCGGGTCCTTGGAGATCAGGGCGCCGTCGCCGCTGGCGTCGGCACTCTCCAGGCAGCGGTGATCGTAGACGGGACCGGCAGGCACCCGGCTGCCCAGCAGGCTCGCGGGGATGGTCCCACGGTAGCTGTTCCAGTGGGTCGCATCGGCGGTGGCGTTCCAGGTGAAGGTCTCGGCGTTGAGGAAGCGCAGGTTCGCCGGGATGGCCAGGGGCAGGACCGGGTTGGTGCAGGCGCCGGTGGCCGGATCGCAGGCGTTGGCCGTGCAGGCATCGCCGTCATCGCAGCTCAGGCGCGTTCCCACGCAGACCGGATCACCGGCCCCGACATCCTGGCATGTCTCCTGGATGGTGCACAGGTCGCCATCGTCGCAGGCGATGCCCACCGTCGGGACGGAGGAGCAGGCCCCGCCGGCGCACCGGTCCACGGTGCAGGGGTTGCCGTCATCGCAGTTCACGGGCTGACTGGAGCAGAAGCCCACGGCTGGGTCGCAGAGATCCACGGTGCAGGGGTCCCCGTCGTCGCACAGGTCGACACCGCGGCAGCCGAAATCGCCGGCCGCGTCGGTGGTGCAGACATCCTGGGCCGTGCAGGCGTTGCCGTCGTCGCAGACGGCGCCCTCCTCGGGCAGACGCTGGCAGGCGCCGGTGGCCCGATCGCAGCTGTCCTGGGTGCAGGGATCGCCGTCGTCACAGTCCACGGGCGGGTTCAGGCAGCGTCCGGTGGCCGGATCGCAGACGTCATCGGTGCAGAGATTGCCATCCTCGCAGCTCACCGGCACGCCGCAGACCCCCGCCTGGCAGGTGATGCCGTTGGTGCAGGCGTTGCCGTCGTCGCAGGGGAGGCCGTCCGGCTCGGGCGTGGAGACGCACTGTCCCGTGTTCAGATCGCAGGCGTTGCGGGTGCAGGGGTTGCCGTCGTCACAGTGGGCGTCGGCAGTGCAGATCTCCTCCGGCGCCAGGGTGAACCCGACCCCGCCGTCGTCGGAGCAGAACTCGATCTCGTCGGCCAGCACCGTCACCACCGAGTCACCGTGACGGAAGACGTCGCGGGGGTTGGCCGAGGAGGGGCAGAACAGGTTGGGGCCTGGGATCCCCGGGGCCTGGAAGGCGTTCTCCACCAGCTGGGCGATGACCTCGGCGGTGTCGCCGGGGCTGGTGGGGATGCGGATCTGGCAGCGTCCCAGGCCGGTGGTCTCGGTGAGGGTGACCTCCCCGCCCTGGGCACCGCCGGCGGACGTCTCGAAGCGTAGGCGCATGATCCGCACCTGGTCGGTGACCGGGACCCCCACCTTCCCCATGCGGAAGCACAGGCCGGTGGCGTCGCCGGGACCGGCCCGCAGGGACGGCACGAGCTGGGCGCCCACCATGCCCGGCCCCAGCAGCCCCAGGAGATCCGGCGTGGGGAACAGGTCCTCGGTCTCGAAGTCTGTGCGCCCCTCCACGATGGCGGCGCTCACGCCGGCCGCGATGCAGGCGGCGTCGGCGTTGACGGCGTCCCGGGCGGTCTGGAGCACCTGGGACGGCGTCTCGCCGCTGGCGACGGGGACGTTGACCGAGCAGAAGCTCTCGGTGCTGCCATCGCCCACCTGCAGGGTGGGTAGAACCTGGAAAGCCCCGGCAGCGGCCAGTGGCTCCTGGGGATCAAGGGGCGCGCCGGCGCCGGTGAAGAACCCCCCCAGGCCGGTGAGGGCGATGAACGAGCTGGGCGGGTTGGACAGGGGCGGGCAGTTGGTGAGGTTCTTGAAGGCCACGTGGGGGCCGCAGATGGCCACCACGGTGCTGATGGGGTTGCCCGGCTGGTTGCAGCCGGCCACGGTGGCGCCTCCCAGGCAGTTGCCGTTGAGACAGGCCCAGGCCACCGGCTGATCGATGTAGAAGCCACCCTTGTCGGTGACCAGCACCCCGTCGCCGTCGGTCTCGATGTTGCCCCCGATGGCGTCCTGGGTGCCCGAGGCGCACACGGTGCCGTTCTGGCGCAGGAGCTTCATGGTGCAGCTCTGATTGGACAGGAAGCCGCTGCCGAACACGGGGATGTCCCAGATGCTGTCGCCCACCCACCCCTCGTAGTTGGACAGGAAGGGGCTCGTGAGCAGGTAGGCGCCGCGGCCATGGGTGCCAGCAAAGACCCGGCCCCGGGTTTCGTCAATGGAGATCTCGAAGATGGGAACGTTGGGCAGGCCCTCGCTGAAGCGGGCCCAGGCCCCACCGCCGTTGGTGCTCTTGTAGACGCCGATGTCGGTGCCCAGCCACAGGCGCTGCGGCGCCCCGGGTTCCACCACGATGGTGTTGGCCGGGACGCCGTTGAGATCACCGTGGGGGGCCGTGGCGGACCAGCCGGTGGTGCCGGCGCTGGTGGTCTTGTAGACGTGGATGCCCGAGAAAAAGCCGCCCAGGGTGGCGTAGGCCGTGTCGGGGTCGCCTGGATGCACCGCGATCCAGGTGATGGGCGCCGCCGGCAGGCCGCTGGACCGCTCATCCCAGCAGCTGGGCATGGCGCAGGCGGCGTCGGTCACGTAGACCTTGCCGCTGTAAAACCCGATGTAGACGCGGCTGGGGTTGCTGGGGGCCACCGCGATGGCGGAGATGACGTCCTGTCCCGCCACGATCTCGTCGGCCTTGCTGGAGGGGAGAGCGATCCCCAGCGGCGGGCTCACCGCCGTCCAGTTCCCGGCATCGTTGTTGCTCCGCCACAGCCGGTTGGTACCAAAGTAGAGCGGGTGGGGCGCCGTGGTGTCCTGGATGAAGGGCGGGTAGAAGGAGCGGGGATCGGTCCCGCTCAGGCCCGCGTTGATGGCGTCGTTGAAGGAGGCGCCGCCGTTGCTGGAGCGCTTGGGGACGGCTGCCGTGCCCGAGTTGGTGGTCACGTACATCTTCAGGACGTCGTCCCGGTCCATGATGGAGAAGCCGCCGTCGCCACAGCAGGGAAGGGCTGTCCACTGGGCCAGGCCGGTCCACATCTGCCCCCAGTTGTCCTGGGCGCCGCCGATGACCCGGGCGGTGTGAGGGGAGGAGGCGATGGACTGGAAGCCAAAAGTCTGCAGCCCGGCATTGCGCGGCGTCCAGCTGGAGCCGGTGTTGGTGGAGGTGGCGATGCCGCCGTCATTGGTGTTGTAGGCCCGGCTGGTGGTGACCGGGTGGAACAGCACGGCGTGGTGATCGAAGTGGGTCACCCCACCGAAGGTGTTGGTGTCGGCCTGGACCCAGGGAGCGGCGCCGCCACTGGTGGACTTGCAGAGGTTCACGCCACCGTAGAAGACGGTGTCCGGCTGGGTGGGGTGCACCGAAAGGGCGTGGGTGTAGCGGCTGTAGGTGGAGGGACAGCCGCTCCCGTCCAGGCTGCTTCC
>JBFGDW010000142.1:0-8610 GCA_041580435.1 Candidatus Polarisedimenticolia bacterium
AGGACGGGCGCGCTCCGTTCCTGGTGGTGGCCAGCGCGGGCACCACCAACACCGGTGCCGTGGACGACCTGGAGGGGATCGCGGCCCTTTGCCGGAGCGAGGGACTGTGGCTGCACGTAGATGCCGCCTACGGCGGCTTCTTCGTCCTCACCGCCCAGGGGCAGAGGCTGCTGCGGGGGCTCGGTGCCGCCGACTCCGTCGTGGTCGATCCCCACAAGGGGCTGTTCCTGCCCTACGGCACCGGGGCGCTGCTGGTGCGCGACGGTGCCGCCCTGCGCCGGGCCCACGCCACCGCCACGGACTACATGCCGGCCCTGCAGAGGGACGATGACCCGGCGGTCATGGACTTCTGCGAGCACGGCCCCGAGCTGTCCCGGGGCTTCCGGGGGCTGCGAGTCTGGCTGCCCCTCAAGCTCCACGGCCTCGCCCCGTTTGTCGCCAACCTGGAGGAAAAGCTGGCCCTGGCGGCCCACGCGGCCCGCCGACTGCGGGCCATGGACGGGATGGAGATCCTGGCCGAGCCGCAGCTATCCGTGGTGGCCTTCCGGCTGCGCCGGGAGGGGATGTCGCCGGAGCAGACCGATGCCCTCAACCGGCGCCTGCTGGAGCGGATCCTGGCCCGGCGCCGCGTCTTCCTCAGCGCCACCACCCTGCGCGGGGCCTATGCCCTCCGGATCTGCGTCCTGAGTTTCCGCACCCACCAGGATCGCGTGGACGAGGCCCTGGAGATCATCGCCCAGGAAGCGGCTGGCCTGTCCGGCCCGGCCTAGGCCGCCGGCGCCTGATGGAGGCGCTCCAGCAGGTCGCAGGCCCGCAGGATCCCCGGGTCTCCGGCCACCAGGCGCAGCGCCTGCCGGCAGGCCGCGGCGGTGGCCGCCTGCTCCAGGAGATCGCCCAGGGCCGCCGCGGCCCGCCCGGCGGTGAACCTGCGGGGCGGGATCCAGCGGCCCACACCCAGGCGCTCCAGGCGGGCCGCATTGTCGTGCTGGTCGAAGGCCAGGGGCATGACGAGCTGCGGGATGCCGGCAGCCAGCCCCTGGGCGCAGGTTCCGATGCCGCCGTGGTGGACCAGCGCCGCGCACCGGGGCAGCAGCGCGGAGAAGGGGGCGTGGGGAACGTGGAGCTGCGCCGGCTCCGGCCGAGGCGGGAGCTGCTCCGCGTACGGCGTGAGCAGCAGGGTGCGCCGGCCCAGCCGGGAGCAAGCCGCCGCCCCGGCGGCCATGAACTCGGCCGCCTGGCGGTTGGCGCTGCCGGGGGTGAGGACCACCGGCGGGTCGCCCGCCGCCAGGAACGTCTCCAGCTCCTCCGGCAGCTCCTCACCGCCCGGTGTGTCGTACAGCGGGAAGCCGGTGAGGCGGAGCTGTCCGGGCCAGTCCGGCTGGGGCGGCGCGAACCAGCCGGGGAACATCCCCAGGATCAGATCGGGCGAATGCATCCAGCGGTGGAAGGCGCGGGAGATGGGTGCCAGCCCCATCTCGGCACGGAAGGCATTGAGGCGCGGCACGAAGATCGGGTCGGAGAAGACCCGGTCGATGATCCACCACAGCAGGCGCTTGGCCCAGCGGGGGGCCCGGGTGAAGTCGTGGCCCGGTGCCAGAACCGGCTGCTGGTGGTCGGAGCGGAAGATGCTCGGGGCCAGGTGGACCGTCGCCAGCGGCACCCCGTGGGTCTCGCGGAAGATGCGCGCGCCGAAGGCCAGTGTGCTGCCCACCGCCAGCGTGCGGCCCGGCAGGTGCAGCCGCGCCAGGGCGGCATGGTTCAGGCGCGCGCCCTCTGCGGCGCGCCCGAGGGTGAGGCGCAGGCCGCGGCGCGGATGCCACAGGTCGGGATCGTGCGTGGCGGCGTCATAATCGGCCGCCGGCCAGCACGAGACGAAGCCCACTCCCGCCGCCTCGGCGGCCGTCTCGAATGGCTCGGCGGCCAGGAGGATGGGTTCATGGCCGCGCCGGGCGAGCTCCCGTCCCAGGCCGATGAAGGGGAGGACATCCCCCGCCGAGCCCACCCCCGAGAGCAGGACCCGCACGGCGCCCTCAGTCCGGCGTCTCGATGAAGATGGGGTTGGTGAAGGCCAGGGGCCAGGTGTCGGGGGCGATGAGGGCGTAGTCCCCATCGGCGGGCGGCCGCGTCTCCGGGTCCACATCGCCAGCCACGCCCACCTCCACCACCACCCAGCCGCCGGCGGGCAGCTCCAGGGGGAACGTCCGGGCCAGGCGCAGCACCGGCCGCTCCGCCGGCGCGTCCCCGGGCGGAGGCGGGGTGTCCACCGGCACCTGCTCGACCAGCTTGCCCCCGGCGTGGATGCGAAGCTCCGCCACCGGCACCCAGGGAGCGGCCCTCACCGTCACGTCCAGGAGGAACCGGCCTCCCGGCGCCACGAGGGTCCCACCCAGGCCGGCCGACGCCTCCGGATCCCGCTCGCAGGCACGGCGGGCCCGCACGGACAGGAGCGGCCCGGTGGTGGCGTAGCTGCGTCCCGCCGCCAGGGCGCGATTGAGCCGCGTGAGGGTCAAGGTGGAAGCCGTGTCGTGGCCGTTCCCCACCTGCACCATGTTCCGGGGCAGGCCCGGCCGGATGAGGGCCAGCGTGTGGGTGTCGCTGTTGCCCACGGCGAAGCGCCGGATTCCCTGGTTGAGCCAGGCGAACCAGATGTCGCGGGTGGGCACATAGAGGCTGTAGTCGTTGCGGTTGTAGACCTCCAGCAGATCGAAGTCCAGGTTGGACCGGGGCGGTGAGCTGCCCGGCACCGGCCTGGAGTTTGTGCGGCGCAGGTCGTCGTTGGGCCGGCGGCTCGCCGCGTCGAAGGTGTCGGGGACGGGGTGGTCCGGGTCGTAGCCGATGTTGGCGAGATAGCCCACGTTGTCGTTGAGAATCTGGTCCTTTCCATCTTCGGGACGGGCCGAGCCCACGGGAACATTGAGGATCCCCAGGGGATGGTTGAGCGAGATCAGCCCCTCGGGGCGTCCCGCCGGCGGAGCATCCAGGGCGCGCGGCCGCACCACGAGCTGCCCGGCCAGATCGAAGATGCGCGCAGGCAGCTCGCCGGCCGCGGCCTCCTTGGCGCCAGGCAGGATCTTCTCCACATCGCCGGGCGCGAGGGGCCAGATATTCCAGTGCCCCACCTGCCGGGCCGAGATCTCCGCCCCGGCCACCACCTGCAGCCGCTCGGCGGCGCCAGGCAGGGTCACCAGCGTGGGGGCGAAGTCGGTGACGTGGTCGTGATCGGTGGCCACGAAGGCATCCACGTCTGTGGCCAGGAAGCTCACGAGGCGCATGAGAAGGGGGACCGAGCTGTCGCCGCTCATGATGGAGTGGACGTGCAGATCGGCGGCCACCTCGCCGGGGGTGGGGACCACCCGCTCCAGGACGAGATCCACCTCGCCTGCCTCGGGCCCCACCAGCGCGCTGGCCAGGGAGTAGCGCAGACCATGGCTGGCCACCAGCCGGTAGCGCCCGGCGGGAAGCCGCAGGACGCCGCGGCCGCTGGCCGAGTTGATGAAGCGGCGCACCGGCTCACGCGGCTCGAAGTGATCGGGCCGCGACGGGGAGTAGTTGGGGGAGGCCGTCTCCTCGAGCCCCTCGATGTGGAGCCGTGCAGGGAGAGGGACGAGGGCGCCCCCGCTCTGGCGCTCCTGGATCCTGTAGGTGACACGCATCGGCCCGGGCCGGTACTGGAAGGTCACGAGCCACTCGTCCAGGAGATTCTGCTTGTCGCCCCACAACCGCACCTTGAGCCGGTTCTCTCCTTCCAGGATCCCGTCGTCCGGACCGATCTCGGCGAACGCCTCCACCCCCCGGTTCACCGGCCGTAGAAGGGTCGACTGCCGGGGGCCTTCTGGCAGCAGCAGCGCCGTGATGTCCCGGCCGTTGAGCTCGACCTGGGTGCGCCGGAACGGCGGGTGGTTGTCCGCCACGTAGCCCAGGATCATGGGCAGATGCTGGATCTCGTCCCCCTGGGCTGGGACCACGGCCTGGATGGCGGCTTGCACTTGCGGCGCGGCCAGGCCGCCGGCCAGCGCGGCGGCCAGGAGGGCGGCGCGCCGGATCATGGGCCGGGCGTCAGCGGCAGCTCCATCTGGAGCTGGTTCATGGGCAGCCGCCTGTACCCCAGTGGCACCAGCACGGGCTCGCCGATCTCCTCCGGGAGGATCTGCGGAATGCGCCACTCCCCCTCGGCCGTGGCGTCCATGAGGGAGGCCACCAGGGCGCGGAGGGCGGCGCCGTCGGGGCGATCATCGTGCAAGGCGCGGAGCACGGTCCGCCCTCCCTCGCCGGGCCTGATCACCACCAGGGCCGAGTCGAGACCGTACGCCGCGCAGCTCCGGGGGGCGCGGGCCAGGGCGTAGCCCGACACCTGGTAGGGAAGCCGCAGCCGGTCGCCGGCGATGAGCCTGCCAATGGCCTCGTCCAGGTGGACCGGCTCGGGCCGGCGGTGGGCGGCCGGGGCCTGGGACGGCTCACCGCGCCCAGCGCCGTCGTGGGCGTAGCCATAGAGCCGCCGGCGCGGGCGCAAGCCCGCGTCGTGGTACAGCCGCGCGGCGGCAACGTTCTCCTCGATGACCTCCAGGGTGAGCAGCGACTGGCCCTGGCGCCGCACCTCCTCCAGGACACGCTCCAGGAGCGCCCGGGCGATCCCCCGGCGGCGGTGGGCCGGCACGACCCCCATGATGGCCAGCCGCGTCACGGTGCCGAAGACGCAGAGGTAGGCGAACCCTGCCACCTGGCTGCGGCTCAGGGCGAGGAAGCTGCCAGGAAGGCAGACCCCATGGCTGACCAGGATGTCGCCGAAGCCGGGCAGATCCAGCGTCCGGCCCCCGGCAATGTAGTCGGAGAAGGAGAGGTTGAACGCCTCCCGCTGCTCCTCCACCGGGCGCTCCAGTGCGCTGACGATCTCCATGCAGACCTGATCCTATCCCGTCGGGGGCATCACCGCCCACGGCGGGCAGAGGGATGGGTCGTCCGGGCCGGGCGACCCGGCTACTCGGTGCAGTACGGGAACTGGGAGTCGGGACACTCGTAGCAGCAGGGGGAGCAGGAGACCCGGCGGCACTTCAGCCCGATGGTCCGGGGGCAGTCGCCGCACCCCTTGCCGCCGCCGGCGGCCAGCGTATCGCCTGGGGCTGTTCCGGCCATGGAGCTGGACTCACCCTCCAGGGACGCCACCTGGCCGGCGCAGTCCTCCTGGGCGCCGACGGCGGCAAGGGCCTCCGGGGCGGCGGCAGCGGTGTCGCCGGCGCGTGAGGCCAGCAGGTGGTGGGTTCCGAACGCGGTGAGGCACGCGAGCAGGATGGCGACGATCCAGAGGCGGGAGTGCTTGCGCATGGGACTCTCCTTGTGCAGGTGGATGCCTGGCCCCTCTCTACACGAGAGGCGAGCCGGCCGTCAAGGAGGGGACTTTCCGGGTGTGAGGTAGCCGCCGGCCGGCCTCAGGCGCCGCCGCCGGCCTCGTCCAGGCGACGCCGGGCGGCCGCCAGGGCCTCCGCCACCTGGTCGGGATGGGTCGATCCCTCGGTGCGCTTGGCACGCACGCTCCCCCGGGCGGTGAGCAGGCCGCGATCCAGGCCGGAGAGGCCGGCCGCCTCCAGCTCGGCCGCGGTCGCCTCGGGCAGGCCCCGCCCCTCCGCCTCGCAGGCAGCCACCAGGGCGCCAATCCGCTGGTGGGCCGTGCGGAAGGGGACGCCGCGCCGCACCAGCTCCTCGGCCAGGTCGGCGGCGGCTGAGAAGTCGGGCCCCGCCATTCGCGGCGCTCTGAAGTCGGCCCCGGCCAGGGCGGCCGCCAGCAGGCGGGCGCAGTCCCGGGCTGTATCGACGGCCCGGAACAGCGGCGCCTTGTCCTCCTGGAGATCCCGGTTGTACGACAGGGGCAGGCCGTGGAGCAGGGTGAGAAGTCCGACCAGGTCGCCGGCCACCCCCGCCGCGCGGCCGCGCACCAGCTCGGCGATGTCCGGATTCCGCTTCTGGGGGAGCATGGACGAGCCGGTACAGAAGGCGTCGTCCAGCCGCACCATGGCGAACTCGGCAGACGACCACAGGACCAGCTCTCCGGCCAGGCGGGACAGGTGGGCCATGAGCAGGGCGCAGGCCGCCGTGAACTCCACCGCCCAGTCCCGGTCGCTGACGGCGTCCAGGGAGTTGGCCGCCACCCGGGCGAATCCGAGACGTGCCGCGGTGGCGCGCCGGTCCAGGGGCAGGGTCGTGCCGGCGCAGGCGCCTGCGCCCAGGGGACAGCGGTTGGCGCGGGCGCGGGCGTCGGCCAGGCGTCCGGCGTCCCGCTCCAGCGCCTCCACGTGGGCCAGCAGGTGGTGGGCCAGCAGCACCGGCTGCGCCCGCTGCAGGTGGGTGTAGGCCGGGATGATGAGGTCCATGTGGGCCGCCGCCCGGTCCACCAGGGCGCGCTGCAGCGCGCGGACGGCTTCCTCCACCTCGGTGGACGCCTCCCGCAGCCAGAGCAGGGTGTCGGTGACCACCTGGTCGTTGCGGCTGCGGCCGGCGTGGAGCCGCCGGGCCGTGTCGCCACAGATCTCCACCAGCCGCGCCTCCACCGCCGAGTGGATGTCCTCGGGGACGTCCGGCGCTGCCAGGTCGGGCGGGAAGCGGCCGCCAGCCAGCTCCTCCTCCACCTGGTCCAGCGCCGCGGAAAGCGCGGCGTGCTCGGTCTCGTCCAGCACGCCGGCGTCCAGCAGGGCGTGGGCGTGGGCCCGGCTCCCCTGGAGATCCTGGCGCGCCAGGCGGACGTCCACCGGCAGCGACGAGGAGAAGTGGCGCATGGCCTCGTCCAGGCGTCCGGCGAAGCGGCCGCCCCAGAGATCGGTCACGCCCGCTCCTCCACCGGGCGGGCTGCCGGCAGCTTCTGCACCGGCACGCCCCGGTCCACGGCGTTGGCGGTACGAGCGCCCAGGCCGAAGATCTCGATGAACCCGGGGGCCGCCGCGTGGCCGAAGGCGTCCCCCTCGCCGTAGGTGGCCAGGCTGTGGTCGTAGAGGGCGCGGGGGGAGCGGCGCCCCACGGCGGTGGCGCGGCCCCGGTGGAGTGACATGCGCACCTCGCCGGTGACCGGCTCGCACGCCCTGTCCACGAAGGCGCCGATGGAGCGGCGCAGCGGGGTGAACCACAGCCCGTCGTAGATGAGGCGGGCCAGCTGCTGGCCCAGGCCGGCCTTCACCCGCCGGGTCTCCCGGTCCAGGGTGAGCTGCTCCAGCGCCAGGCGTGCTGTGTGCAGGGTGACCGCGGCGGGAGCCTCATACACCTCCCGGGACTTGATCCCCACCAGCCGGTCCTCGATGACGTCCAGCCGCCCTACTCCCTGCTCGCCGGCCAGCCGGTTGAGGCAGGCGATGAGCTCCGGCCCGGCCAGGGGCTCGCCGTCCAGGGCCACGGGGATGCCCGACTCGAAGGCGATGACCACCTCGGTGGGGCGCTCCGGCGCGCGGCCCGGGTCGGCGGTGATCTGCCAGCAGTCGTCGGGCGGTGCCGCCCAGGGGTCCTCCAGGGCGCCGGCCTCGATGGCCACCCCCCACAGGTTCTCGTCCAGGGAGTAGGGGGAGGTCTCGGTGGCCACCACCGGGATGCCGTGGCGGCGGGCCCAGGCGATCTCCTCATCGCGGGTCTTCAGGTCCCACTCCCTGAGGGGGGCGACGCACTTGAGGTCGGGAGCCAGCGCCGCGACGCTCACCTCGATGCGAACCTGATCGTTCCCCTTGCCGGTGCAGCCGTGGGCGATGGCATCGGCCCCCACCTGGCGTGCGATCTCCACCAGCCGCTTGGCGATGAGCGGCCGTCCCAGCGCCGTGGCCAGGGGATAGACCTCCTGGTAGAGGGCGCCGGCCTTCAGGCTGGGCCAGATGTAGTCGCGGACGAACTCCGCCCGCAGGTCATCCACGAACACCTGCTCCGCGCCGGTGGCCAGGGCCTTCTCCCGGACGCCGCGCAGCTCCTTCTCCTGGCCCAGGTCGGCGGTGAGGGTGACCACCCGGGCGCCGTCGCGCTCCTGCAGCCACTTGAGGATGACGGAGGTGTCGAGGCCTCCCGAGTATGCCAGGACGTATCGCTTCATGATGCGGCCTTCCCTTTCTTGCGTTCATCGATCCCGTACAGGTGCGCCAGGCGGCGGCGCAGCGCCCCGGTCAGCCGGGTGCTCCTGGGAACCACCAGGATGGTGTCATCGCCGGCCAGGGTGGCCAGCACCTCGGGCAGATCCAGCCCGTCCAGCAGGACGGCGACCCCCTGGGCACGGCCGGTGGCGGTACGGATGATCACCGTCGACTCGTTGGCGTCCACATCCAGGACCTCGGCCGGGGCCAGCCGTCCCAGCCCGGTGGCGCCCGGGACGGCGCGCTCCCCCGGTTGCTCGCCCGCGGGGAGGTAGCGGGCGCCGCCGGCCACCGGCACCCGTACCACCCGCAGCTCCCGCAGATCCCGGGACAGGGTCGCCTGGGTCACCCGGTGCCCGCGACGGGCCAGGGCCCGGGCCAGGTCCTCCTGGCTGGCGATGGCCTGGCTGCGCACCAGCTCCAGGATGGCCTGCTGGCGCCGCGCCTTGCCGGCCAGTGCCGCGCTCACGGCCGCGCCTCCGCCGCGGATGGAGAGGGAGCGGCGCCTGCGGCGCATCCGTCC
>JBFGDW010000143.1:0-8598 GCA_041580435.1 Candidatus Polarisedimenticolia bacterium
GCGATCCCATCCAGGCCGACGCCCTCGGCCAGGGTGAAGGGCATCACCATGGCGTCCATCCCCCAGATCGCGCCGTTCACCCCCGCCAGGTCGTCGATGGCCTCGTGGTGGAGCACCAGGTCGCGGCCTCCCGGCGGCGGCAGCTCCACCACCTCGCCGCGCACCACGTAGCTGCGCGCTGCCGGCGGCGTGGGCTCGGTGCCGCAGCCAGCCAGGGCGGCCAGCAGTGCGGCTGCTGCCGCCGCTGCGTGCCTGGCGCGGCGGTGGTGCCTGACGGCGGCACCCGGCAGACGGAGCGATGGGCTCATGGTTTCTCCTCGCAGGCCCGGGCAGTATAACCCCGCCACCGGCGCCCCTTGATCCAGGGGGCAGAATCCCCATAATGGGCGGCTGGAGATCCCATGGCCGAGCCCGCCGACAGCCCGCCCCTGCCCCCGTACATCATCGAGGGTGCCCGCTCCAGCCGGTCCCGCTGCAAGACCTGCCGGCGCAGCATCAGCAAGGGGGGGCTGCGCCTGGGGATCCTGGTGGAGGGTCCGTACGGCGCCGGGCACATGTGGCACCACCTGAACTGCGCCGCGAAGCGCCACGCCGAGCAGCTTGAGGAGGCGTATGCACAGGAGGCGTGGAACGAGGCCAAGGAGCCGCCGGCCAAGATCCCCACCCTGGCCAGCCTGCGGGCGCTGGCCCAGGAGGCCGAGACCCGGCGACGAGAGCGGCCCTCGCTCCCCTACGTGGAGATGGATCCCTCCGGCCGGGCGCGCTGCAAGCAGTGCGGCGAGAGGCTGGCCAAGGGGCGGCTGCGCGTGGTGCTGGGGCGGCGGGTGGAGTTCGGCTCCCAGACGCGGATCTCCCCCATCCAGGTCCACCCGGCCTGCGTGGCGGCCGCCCTGGCCGCCGACGACACCGACACCCGCCCCGACGCCCTGGCCGAGGGGCTGCGCGCCCACTCAAGGGACGTCCCCGCGGAGCAGATCGAGGCGTTGCTGGCCGAGATCGGCCCGGTGGCCTGACGGCCGGCCCCGGGCGGCGCCTGGGGGCGGGGTTCGGGGTATACTGGCCCGGTTCAACCCGCTCGGAGAGCAGCCTCGATGCCCGTGCTCATCGTCCGCCCCGGCGGCGGCCAGCCGTTCCGCGTCCCCCTGGAGGGCGAGCGCTGCCGCGTGGGCCGCGCATCGGGGAACGAGCTCCGGCTGCGCGACGACCTCTCCATCTCCCGCTTCCACGCCGAGCTCGTCTTCCGGGACGGGGCCTGGTGGGTGCATGACGCCGGCTCGACCCACGGCACGCTGGTCAACGGCCAGGCCATCAACGGCCTGACCCGCCTGCGGGAGGGGGACGAGGTGCAGGTGGGCCAGTCCAGCCTGCGCCTGGCCCCGGACGGGGCCGGCGCCGAGGAGCCGTCTCCGCCCCCGCCGCTGCCGGAAAACACCATCGCCATGCCCCTGGCCGACATCATGTCGTCCACCTTCATCTCCGCGGGCGGCGTCACCCTTCCCGAGGGGAAGGCCGAGGCCGAGACGCCCCAGAGCCGCGCCTTCGGCATCCTGAGCCGGGCCGCCGAGAGCCTGCTGGCTCACCAGCCCCTGGACCAGGTCCTCCAGGGGGTCATGGACATGGTCTTCGAGGCCTGCTCGCCCGAGCGCGCCGCCATCCTCCTGCTCCAGGGGGAGCCGCCCGAGCTGTCGGTGCAGGCCGAGCGCGGCGTGGGCGGGCGGATCCAGGTGAGCCGCACCATCTCCGAGCTGGTGATCCGGGGCAAGCAGGCCATCATCACCCAGGACGCCCAGGTGGACGAGCGCCTCGCCGGCAGCGACTCGGTGATGATGCAGGGGATCCGCTCGGCGCTGTGCGCGCCCCTGTGGAACAACCGGGAGGTCATCGGCCTGGTCTACCTGGACAGCGTGGCCGGCCGGGGGAGCTTCACCCGCGACGACCTGCAGGTGGTGACGCTGCTGGCCAACGTGGCCGCGGTGAAGATCGAGAACGAGCGTCTCTTCCTCCGGGACCAGGCCATGCGGGAGATGGAGAAGGAGCTGTCGGCGGCGGCCCGGATCCAGCAGCGTCTCCTGCCCCTGACGCCGCCTGAGGTCCCAGGGTACGAGCTGGTGGGGATGAACGTGCCGTGCCGCGCCGTGGGTGGCGACACCTTCGACTTCCAGCCCAGGGGGAGCGGGCGCCTGGGGATCGTGCTGGGCGACGTGGCCGGCAAGGGGATGGGGGCGGCCCTCATCATGGCCATGTTCCAGGCGGTGTTCCGTGCCCACGCCGGCGCCGACGTGGATCTCCTGGACCTGGTCTCCCGGCTGAACCGGACCGTGTGCGACAACGCCGAGCCAGGAAAGTTCATCACGGTCTTCTGCGCCGACCTGGATCCGGCGACCCACCGCCTCCAGTTCGTCAACGCCGGCCATAACCCACCGCTCCTGGTGGAGCCCGATGGCCGGGTCCGGCGCCTCCACACCGGTGGCATCATCCTGGGCTTCAGCACCGACGCCGTCTACAAGGAGGAGGTTGTGGATCTGCAGCCGGGCTCCGTCCTGCTCATGTACAGCGACGGCATCACCGAGGCGCGGAACCGGGAAGGGGAGGAGTACGGCGAGGCCCGCCTGGTGGGCGTGCTGAGCGCCTCCAACGGCCGGTCGGTGACGGAGATCCGGGACCGGGTGGTGGCCTCGGTGAACCGGTTCACCGGTGGAGGCGAGCAGGAGGACGACATGACCCTGAGCCTCCTGAAGCGGATCAGCCCTTGAGCATGGTGATCTGCCAGAGCTCCTTGCCGCTGGTGCGGAGGAAGGGCGCCAGGGCCAGCTTGCCGGTGCGGCCAATGCTCTTCTCCAGGTAGTCCAGCTCGGCGAGCTTCTCGCGGATATCCGCCTCCAGCTTCACCGGCAGGCCGGCCTCCCGCATCATCAGGAGCCCCTTGGCCCGCAGGGACAGCTCGGTGTGCAGCCGCAGGTAGCACAGGAGATCCACCACCACATCGCCCCGGAACCGCTCGCGGAGCGCCATGAGGTAGCGCCCGATGCGCGAGTCGGAGAACTCGCCCGACTGGATCAGCTCGATGAGCCGGGCATCGGCGTCGAACCCCACGTCCAGCCAGGCCCGCAGGGCCGCCTCGCTGCGCGCGAACACCGCCACCACCAGCAAGGGCAGCGCCAGCAGGAGGCCCGCCGTCAGGATGATGGGCGACACCAGGAGGTGGTTGAAGGCCGAGTGGACCCCCATGGCCAGCACCAGGCCCGGCAGGAAGGCGGCGTGGCCGGGCCGCCGGTCGAAGAGGGCCTTGGACAGGACCGCGAAGATCACCGCCGTCCCCCCGTGCATGATGGCCGTCCCCAGCCCGCGCACGATCCACACCACCATGTGGGAGTCGGGAAGGCTGCTCAGGTAGTAGAGGTTCTCCACCAGGGCGAAGCCGGCGCCGGTACCGAATCCCAGGATGGCTGCATCCACCAGGAACCCCACCCGGCTGGTCCGGATCAGAGCGCCCACCACGGCGGCCTTGGCCAGTTCCTCCACCACCGGGGCCACGTAGCGGGAGAAGGCGGTCAGGCTGAGCCCGCTGGCGGGGATGAGGGCCAGGTTGACGGCGTAGCTGATGCCAGCCGCCACCGCCCCCAGCCCGATGACGGCGGCCACCAGGCGGAAGCGGACCAGCTTGTAGCTGTCCAGGTAGATGAGCGCGCCGAGGAAAAGCAGGACGGGCAGCAGGCCCACACCCAGCTTGACGCCCAGGTCCAGCACTCAGCGCAGGATCTTGAGGGAGATCATGATCTCGTCGCTGTCGGGCTCGCCGCTCTCGAAGGCCACGGCGTAGCCGAAGGAGAGGGTCATCTCCAGGCGGTGGAGCGTGGTGAAGCGGAAGTCGATCTGCCCGCCCACGTCCAGGAGCTCGCGGCGCAGGAGATCGTCGTCCAGGTTGGTGCGTATCCCGCCCACGAACAGGGAGCTGCGGGCCAGGGTCAGGTAGAAGCCGGGCGTGCCCACCTTGCGGAAGATGATGGGTGGGAGGTTCCAGTCCACCATGGCCTTGGCGAAGTTGCGCCCGCCCACGGCGTTGAGCTCCACGCCGGGGAAGCTGGTGAAGCTCCGGTACCTCTGCACCGAGCCGTGATCCACGTAGTTGTTGCCGAAGCCGCCGAAGAAGATGTTGGCAAAGGGGTTGTCGGGATCCCCGGACCGGCCGCCCACCGAGGTGCGCAGCCAGAGGGAGGAGTGCTTGAGGGGAAGGGGCGTGCCCACATCGAAGTTGAGGACCAGCCCCCGCAGCCACTCGTCGTTGACCACGTCCAGGGACAGGATCCCCTCGGCGGACAGGCCCTTCTCGTAGTCCACGGCTCCCAGGGAGGCGCGCAGGTTGCTGAACGACAGGCGCGCATTGCTGGTGACCAGCTCGTCGAAGGTGGCCTCCACGTTCTGGTAGTCCGGCAGCCGGTCCAGGTGGTTGTAGGCCGCCGCCCCCACGCTCAGGTCCAGGCGGCGCGGCTGGTCCAGGAGGAGGGTCTTGCGGTAGCCGCCGCCGAAGGCCGTCCCCTTGCGGCCGGTCTTGGTGGGTCCGAACAGGTCGTAGAAGTCGGCGGCGTTGAGCCGGGCGAAGCCGCGCCAGTTGTAGCGCTCGAAGGTGAGCTCCAGGTGGGGGCGCTCGGTCTCGTTGAGACCCTCATGGGGACTGTAGCTGGCGGTGAGCCCGAACCGGTTGACCGCGAGGGGGTCGGAGAAGTCCAGGTGGTAGCCCAGGGCGGCCACCTCCTTGTACCCCTGGATGATGGGGTAGGCCGACTCCAGGCGGATCCCGGCGAAACTGTTGTACGGGCGCCGGGAGGTGACGCGGGACGCCAGATCCACGCTGGCCGGCGAGCCGGCCACCCACTCGGTCACCACCGGGTGCCGGTCCACCAGGCGCTCCCCCAGGAAGGTGATGGCGCTCACATCCTCCAGGGGAAGGGCCTCCATTTCCGCCGGCACGAACCCCTCCCCGGTGTAGCGAAACACCATGAGCCGGTCCCCGCCCAGGGGGAGGGGCCGGAACAGGCCGGTCTCGGTATTGCTCACCGCCTGCAGGTCCTCGGTGGCGATCTCGTAGCGGAAGATGTTGGACACGCCGGTGTAGTAGGAGCTGCCGTAGAGGAAGCGGGCATCCGGCGAGAAGACGAAGTTGGACGGGATGGTGGTGCCGAAGTCCACCTGGGACACGGCCTGCGCCTCCCCCTGGAGCAGGCGGGCGGTCTCGAAGACATGCAGCGCGTGGCGTCCGTTGATCTCCCCCACGGAGACTGACAGGAGGCGGCCGTCGGGAGAGACGTCCAGGTCGTAGGCGATGACACCGTACGGCCAGGTATGGACCTGCTCCCACTGGTCGTAGGGCCTGGGGATGCGCACCAGCGTGGCCAGGCCGTTGAAGTGCCGGATGCCCCACAGCGCGCCGTCGGAGTGATCCAGCGCCAGGTCGCCGATGCGGGCGTCCTTGAGCAGCACCCGGCTCTTGCCTGTGGCCGGGTCCAGGACCACCAGGTCCCGGTAGGCGGCGTTGTCGGTGGTGTAGTACAGCCGGCGCGCCTCGGGGTCCCAGGCCAGGGAGGCCACCGTGTACCCCACCGGCCCCTTGATCTCCCGGATGCGCTCCAGCGGGCTTCCGTCCAGGGGGATGGCCCCCACGTGGGCCACCACGCCGGGATAGTTGAAGGCCGCGTAGATGCGCCCGGTCTCCTGGTCCAGGAAGGCCCGGGAGACGTCCCCCAGGGCGTGGGGGGAGAGATCCCGGTAAGGGGTGACGGGGTAGGCGCGCACCGCCTCCAGGTTGGCCTGCTGGAACGGGCGCTCCCAGGCGATCCATTCGTCCCAGGCCTCCTTGATGGAGCGGCCGTAGACCGCCCGGAACTGGCGGGCGTAGTAAGCCTCGCTACCGTCCTTGCGGCTGATCCACTCCACCAGCTTCTCGGGGGAGTGCTCGTAGGCCAGCCAGGTCAGGAAGCGGGTCCCGTAAAGGTAGGAGTTGGCCTCGAGCTGGAAGTCGGTCTTGGTCCCCTCGGACGCGAGGCCCAGCGGATCGTAGATGAGGCTATCGTCCCGCACCTTGGCCCGGAAGACCATCTCGTCGAAGGAGCCCTGGGCCCGGCCGATCCCCCCGGCCATCCAGGTCTCCACGAAGACCGCCGCTCCCTCCTGATACCAGCGGGGGGCATCGTAGCGCGGGTGGGTCAGGTAGCCATACAGGATCGTCTCGGGATGGTCCGAGGTCTCCGGCACCTTCCCCAGGAAGCACTTGCGGAAGATCCGGTCGCGCTTCGCCGCCATGTCGGTGGCCACCAGGTGGACCATCTCGTGGTTCATGTAGGTATTGACCCGCTCGTTGGCCGGGTAGGTCTCGTAGGCGAAGCTCTTGGGCGCGATGTCCACGAAGATCAGGTCCCGTGGGACGGGCGTGGCGCCGGCTCCGCCCACGTCGCGTAGATCCCGGAGGAGGAGCGTCACCTTCTCCCAGGGCTCGTAACCGAAGATACGGCGGTGGGTGGCCAGGGAGTTTTCCAGGGCGCGGGCGGCGTACGGTCCCAGGCCGGACTGCACCGGCTCCAGGTAGATGACCCGGATGGCCTCGGTCTCCAGGGTGGTGAGCTGGGCGGTGGAGGGCGGGGACGGGAGGGTCAGGAGAAGGCCGGTGAGGCCGAGGACCTTGGCGGCACGCATCAGGACGGACACCTCCCGGGAAAGGGCCGACACAAAAGAAGGATACCGCGGAACCATCGTCCCGCGGTATCCCGGTTTCACTGGATGCCGCCCGCAAGGCAGGCGGCTGGTCTCACTGGGTCACTGGACCTGGATCTGCGCCATGAGCGCCTCGAAGGATCCCGAGTTGCTCAGCAGGGCCGAGAACTGCCGGTTGGCCAGGAGCTGCATGGCGTTCTGGTTGGCCAGCAGCGCCTGGAAATCGTTGCTCGCCAGCAGATCCATGGTTCCCTTGCTGGACAGGAGCTCCAGCGTGCCCCGGTTGGCCAGCAGGTCGAGGGTTCCCTTGCTGGCCAGCAGCCCCGCGAACTCCTTGCTGGCCAGAAGCTGCATGGCGTTCTGGTTGGCCAGGAGCCCCACGAACTGCTGATTGGCCAGCAGCCCCACGAACTGCGCGTTGCCCAGGAGTCCCACGAACTGCTGGTTGGCCAGCAGCGCCTGGAACTGGCTGTTGGACAGCAAGCCCACGAACTGGGCGTTGGACAGCAGGCCCATGGCCGCGCTGTTGCTCATGAGCGCGGTGAAGGACGCGTTGGACATGAGCTCCATGGCGTTCTGGTTGGCCAGCAAAGCCTGGAATTCATTGCTCGCCAGCAGGTCCATGGTCCCGCGATTGGCCAGCATGGCGCCGAACTCCTTGCTGGCCAGCAGCCCCGCGAACTGCTGGTTGGCCAGCAAAGCCTGGAAGTCGTTGCTGGCCATGAGCGCCTGGAAGTCGTTATTGGCCAGGAGCGCCTGGAACGAGTTGTTGGCCAGCAGGCCCACGAACTGCTGGTTGGCCAGCAAAGCCTGGAAGTCGTTGCTCGCCAGCAGCTCCAGCGTGGCCGGGCCGCTCAGCAGGCCCACGAACTCCCTGTTGGCCAGCAGCGCCTGGAACTGGGTGTTGGCCAGCAAGGCCTGGAACGAGCTGCTCGCCAGGAGATCCATGGCGCCGCGATTGGCCAGCAGCGCCTGGAAATCGTTGCTCGCCAGCAGCGCCTGGAAATCGTTGCTCGCCAGCAGCGCCTGGAAGTCGCTGCTCGCCAGCAGCTCCATGGCCGCGCTGTTGGCCAGCAAGGCCTGGAAGTCACTGCTGGCCAGCAGGCCGGTGAACTCCCGGTTCGCCAGCAGCGCCTGGAAGCTCTCCGATCTCAGGATCTCCACCGTCGCCGGGTTGGACATCAGGGTGATGACGCTGCTGCGCAGATCGGTGTCCTTGCTCAGCCGATCAAAGAACTCGCTCTGCAGGACGGCCTGGTTCTCCTCGTCGCCGAGCTGCACGTCCGAGCTGGTGATCTGCTCCGTCTGGAAGCGCTTGGCGGCGCCGATGGCACCCTCGGTGCCGTCGGCCGATGGAGGCAACCAGCCGGCCAGCCGGGCGACCAGGAGCACCGCGACCACGAAGCCTCCGGCCAGGATGAATTTCAAAGCCCGACCTGTCGAACTGTTCTGGGTTGCCATCCGCTCTTCCCTCCTTCCCTGCCAGGACGAATCCTGCCAGCGTGTTCCGGACCATGCGTCCGGTCTGTTGCCATTACAATCTCACGGCCCGAAAGTTGGTGAGTCCTCTCCCCTCAGGCCCCGCCCGGGTCCGCCAGGGCCCCCGGCAGGCGGAGGGTTCCACCCCCCAGCCGCCGCCCCGAGGCGGAGAATTCCAGCGCCAGGGAGGCCTCACCGGTCGTCCGGCCAGCCAGGATCACGGCGTAGCGCCGACTCCCCCGGTGGGCCCAGCTCAGCTCGCCTCGGTCGACCCGGAAGGGGGCGGGGTCCCCCTCCGGGTCCAGGAATCCCCGGATGTCCACCTCGTCCGCGTCAAACAGCAGCCGGACCTCCACGGACCCCTCGGCCCGGAGGATCGGCTCCAGCAGGTACCCGGCCGGCGTGGGGCGCAGC
>JBFGDW010000144.1:0-8564 GCA_041580435.1 Candidatus Polarisedimenticolia bacterium
CACCATCGCCGGTGTCACGTACGAGGTGCGCATCTCCTCCGACGGGGAGGTCTCGTACACACCCGCGCTGCTGGGGAAGGTCGGCCGGTGGCTCGATCGCCTGCTGGGCGGCGGTGACTCCGGATCCTGCGTGATCCCCTAGCCGGGTCGCCCGGCCAGGGGAACGGACAGGTCTCGGGGAAGGGGTGGACGGGTGTCCACCCCGGGCGCCTCAGTGGAAGCGGTAGCGATCGTCGTCGCGGATGTCCGACACCACCCGGTAGCGTTTCCGGCGCGACTTCCAGCGCCACTCGTGCCACAGCCGGCGCAGGTTCCATGCCCGGTGCAGGTAAACCCATCCCAGACCCAGTCCCCCCAGGTGCGCCACGTGGTTGATGGTGGATCCGGGCGCGCTCAGCGACGACCACAGCGTGATGGCCGCCATGAGCAGCACGGCTGGACGCATGCGGATGGGGAAGAAGAGGAACAGCAGGATCATCCGGTCGGGAAACAGGATGGCCTGCGCGGCCAGCAGTCCGTACACCGCCCCCGAGGCGCCGATGGTGGCAATCGCAGGGTTGACGCTGGCTCCCAGGAGGCCGCCGAGCCAGGTGACGGCCACGCTGCACAGCCCGGCGCCCACGCCGCAGAAGAGGTAGTACTGCAGGAAGGCCTGGGTCCCCCAGCGGCGCTCCAGCTCCGTTCCGAACATCCAGAGCATGAGCATGTTGAACAACAGATGGAGGATGCCGCTGGTGCTGTGCAGGAAGAGGTAGGTCACCGGCTGCCACAGGTGGAGGTCGCCGATGAGCCCCTCCGCCGACAGCCCCAGCTTCCCCTCCAGGTTCCAGCCGGGGAGGAGCCCCTGGAGCAGGAACATGGCCACGCAGGCGATGATGAGCCCCTTGATGCCTGGGGTCAGGCCACCGCCGCCGAAGACGAAGCGCGGCTGGCCACCGCCCTGCCTGTAGGGGTTGAAGGGGCTGCCCACGGGAGGCGGACGATAGCACGGGCCCGGAGGCCCCGCCAGCAAAGGGCCCGCCGCCGTTGAGGCCGGCGGCACCCGGTGTTACGATGCGCTCCCCATGCCCCTGACCCGCGGCAAGAAGATCCTCCTGGGCTGCCTGGTGGCCCTGGCCTCCCTCATCATCGGCATGGTGGTGGCGGTGGTGCTGGCCATCACCTGGCTGCGCGCCCCCGGCCCGGACCTGGACACTCACCGCCTCCTGGACGAGGGCACCGGCTTCTACCTGGAGCTGCGCCTGCGCCGGGACGATCCTGGATCACGGGACCTGTTCCGCTCCTTCTTGGAGTCCCAGCGCCAGCCCGTGGACATCAACCTGGACCAGGCCCCTCCCTGGGCCGCCTGGCTCTTCCCCCGCCTCCAGTCGCTGGCGCAGCAGGACGTGACCGACGAGGAGATCGACAAGGCCCTGCCGGCGGCTGTCCTCATCACCGCACAGCAGGGAGAGGCGGGCGGGCCGGCCCCTCCGCTCTTCGTGGGCCACCTCCCCATGACCGGCAAAGGGCTCCGGGTGGCGGACTGGCTCCTTGGATGGGCCATGGAGCGGGAGGGACGGCAGATCGTCCGGCGCCACGGCGAGGAGACCTACTTCCGCCTGCCCGACGAGCTGCCGTTCTGGGTGAGCATCGTGGGCACCGACCTGCTGCTGGCCCTGGAGGAGGAGGCGGTGGTGAGCGGCATCGACCGGCTGGCCCGGCCCTCCGGCGGGATCGAGACGGCCCCCCTCGTCCCCCTTCTGGCCGGCGTCCCGGGTGAGGCCGTGCTCCGGCTCGCCGCCCTCCCCGGTCAGGGCGCCGCCGTCCTGGATCTGCTGGAGCCGCTCGTCCCCGAATGGACCCCGGCGCTGGAGGCGGTGCTGGCAGGGGCGGGCGAGGTACGCGCCTGGGGATTCCTGGAGTCGGCCGACGTGCTGGCGGGTGAGGTGCTGGTGGAGGGGGGCGCGGCCCCGCCGCCCGCCGGGGAGGCGGGCCAGGAGACCCTCCTGACCCTGGAGCACGGGCCGGTGCGCCTGCAGCTGGTCCAGCCGCCCGCCGGGGCCTCCCGGTGGAGCTACCGCCTGGAAGGGCTCGAGCCGCTGGTGCGCCTGGCCGGGGAGCGGCTGCGCAACTCAGACAGGATCAGCGGGCGGACGCCTCGGGACTGAGCCCCGCCGGCTCCCCCCCGTCGTCCATCTGGTCCAGCTCCACGTTCCAGTAGGCCGCGTCCAGGAAGCTGCGCCAGATCTCGTAGCGCCGGTTGGAGAGGCGCACCCGGGCCAGCGGATGCCAGCGCGGCCGCGCCGGCAGCCGGACCAGGGACATCCCGGCCTCACCAGGGAGGCGGTTCCCCTTGCTCATGTTGCACCGGACGCAGCAGCAGACCACGTTCTCCCAGGTGGACCGGCCGCCCCGGGACAGGGGCGTCACGTGGTCCAGGTTCAACTCCCGGGTCCGGAAGCGGCCGCCGCAGTACTGGCAGCGGTTCCGGTCGCGGTAGAAGATGTTCTTGCGCGTGAAGCGCACGTCGTAGCGCGGGAGCCGGTCGTAGTGAACCAGGAGCACCACCCTGGGGACGCGGATGGGCCGGCGGGGCGTCTGCAGGCGGTCGTCCTGACGGCGGACGGGAAGATCACTCCAGTTCTCGAAGTCGTAGGTGGTGAAGTCGGCGTCCACCACCTTGACCTGCCCCTTGTACAGCAGGCACATGGCGCGGCGCACCGACGTGATCTGGATGGCCTGGTAGAGATTGTTGAGGACAAGAACGTTGGTGTTGAGCATGCTGTCGATCCGCTGGGCCAGCGCCGGCTGAGCGCGATTATACCATCGTGCGCCGCAGCCGGGTGTTCTCAAGGTGACGCTCCCGCCCCAGCTGGATGATCCGCTCCAGGAGGTCGGCGTAGGTGAGGCCGCTGGCGGCCCAGAGGCGCGGATACATGCTGACCTCGGTGAAGCCGGGGATGGTGTTGATCTCGGAGATGAGCATCCGTCCCGAGCCCCGGTCCAGGAGAAAATCCACCCGCCCGAAGCCGGCGCCGTCGATGGCCTGGAAGGCCGCCACGGCCAGGGCCTGGGCCTCCTGGGCGGCGTCGCGCTCCAGCGGCGCCGGGACCACCAGCCGGGTGCGCTGGTCGGTGTACTTGGCCTCGTAGTCGTAGAACTCCTTGGCGGGAATGATCTCCCCGGGGATGGACGCCTCCGGCGAGGCGTTGCCCAGGACGCTGACCTCGATCTCCCGTGCGGAGAGGGCCGGCTCCACCACCGCCCGGCGGTCGAATAGGAGGGCCTCGTCCAGGGCCGCCTGGCGGTCCCCGGCGGTCCCGGCGCGGGTGACGCCGACGCTGCTGCCACCGTTGGCGGGCTTGATGAAGACCGGCCCGGAGCACCACGACGACAGCTCCTCCAGCACTCCGTCGGGATCGCTCCGCCACCGGTGCGCCGGCACCACGCGCCAGTCCAGCACGGGCAGGCCCGCCTGGCGGAGGACCGCCTTGGCCAGGGGCTTGTCCATGGCCAGGGCCGAGGCCAGGACGCCGGACCCGGCGTAGGCCGCGCCGGCCACCTCCAGGAGTCCCTGGAGCGTTCCGTCCTCGCCTCCGGTGCCGTGGATCAGCGGAAAGTAGAGATCCGGCGTCGTGCGCCGGGCGCCGGTCCCCTCCCCCACCTGCAGGACGCCCCCCGGCTCGGCCAGGACCCGCACCGGCACCCGCGCCCCTTCAGGGCGGCCAGCCTCCACCTGCAGGGGGTTGTCGGCGGTGAACCAGCGCCCGTCCTCACCCACGCCCACCGGCAGGACCTGGTGCGGCGTGCCGGCCAGGGTGGCCAGCACCGATCGGGCCGAGCGGATGGAGACGGCGTGCTCCACCGAGCGCCCGCCGAAGAGCAGGACAATCTGCAGCGGCTCAGGCATGGGCCCGGATTCCCCCGCGGGCCAGGTGGTGGGCGATCCGGCCGGCTCCCGCCCGGTCGGCGCGGTAGCGAACGCTCAGGCGCGTGCCATCCTCCCGGACCTCCAGCACCCGGCCGTGGCGGTGGACCATGGACAGGGCGGCGCCATCCCCCGCCTCGATGACCACCTCTTCCTCGACCTCCGCCAGTGCGCGCACCTCCAGGATGCGGGACTCGAGCCGGTCCAGCCCCTCGCCCCGGAGGGCCGAGACCTGCAGAGCCTCCGGATGATGCCGCTCGGTGCGCATCCGGACCGCCGGATCGATCACGGCGTCGCACTTGTTGAACACCAGCAGCCGGGGCCGGGCCTCCAGGCCCAGGTCGTGGAGGACCTCCGCCGTGGTCCGCATCTGATCCTCCATGTGGGGGTCGGAGAGATCCACCACCTGCACCAGCAGATCGGCGTCGCCGGCCTCCTCCAGGGTGCTGCGGAACGACGCCACCAGGTGGTGCGGCAGCTTGCGGATGAAACCCACGGTGTCGGTGATGACCACGGGAGCCCCCTCGGCCTGGCCCATGCGGCGCCGCAGGGGGTCCAGCGTGGCGAAGAGCCGGTCCTCCACCAGGGTCCCCGCTGCGGTGAGCCGGTTGAACAGGGTGGACTTGCCCGAGTTGGTGTACCCCACCAGCGCGGCGGTGAACAGCCCGTCCCGGCCGGCCTGGCGTGTGCGCCGGTGCCTGTGGATGGAGGCCAGATCCCGCTCCAGGCGCGCGATGCGCCGCCGGATTATGCGCCGGTCGATCTCGATCTGGGTCTCCCCCACGCCGCCGCGCATGCCGATGCCGCCCTCCTGGCGCGAGAGGTGGGTCCACCGCCGGGTCAGGCGCGGGAGGAGGTAGCGCAGGGAGGCCAGCTCCACCTGGGTGCGCGCCTCGCGGGTCCGCGCCCGGGAGGCAAAGATGTCCAGGATGAGTCCGGCCCGATCGGTCACCGGGACGCCCCAGTGCTTCTCCAGCCGGGCCCCCTGCTGAGGACTCAGATCGTCGTCCATGACCACGCGGGTGGCGCCCACCCGGCGCAGCAGGTCACGGGCCTCGGCCACCTTCCCCCGGCCCAGAAGAGTGGCGGCATCGGGGCGTCCCCGGTCCTGGATGAGACGCCCGCGCACCTCGTAACCGGCGGTGGCGGCCAGCAGGGCCAGCTCGTCCAGGTGCTCCTCGCACGCCTTGCGGCCGGTGCCGTCCAGCACCACCGCCACCAGGATCACAGGATGTCGTTGCCTGTCCGTCGCGGTCTCCTGGGTCGAAGATAGGCCTAGGACAGCAGGCGGTCCAGTTGTTTCTTGAGGGCGTCCTTGCCCACCAGCCCCGTCACCTGCCCCGCGGGCTCCCCTCCCTTGAAGAACATGAGGGTCGGCACCGACATGATGCCGAAGCGAGCCGCCGTCTCCCTGGCCTCGTCCACGTCGATATGGACCACGTCGACCCGGCCGGCGTACTCGCCCGCGAGCTCCTCCACGATGGGCTTGAGCTTCTTGCACGGGCCGCACCAGGTGGCGGAGAAGTCCGCCATGACCGGACGCGGGGCCCCGAGGACCTTGTCTGCGAAGTTACCGTCATTGACTGCGATGAGCTGGCTCAATCTGGACCCCTTGGAGCGGCGGCCGCTGCCGCGAGCGGGTTGAAGACAAGAGGATACACCACCGGTCAGAGGGGGTGGACCGCCACCACGCCCAGGTACCCGATCTCAGGGTAGGCCCGGGCCTCCAGGTGGACCCTCTGTCCCCGTAGCTCCGGCTGGCCCAGGAGCGGCCGAACCGCCTCGTTCTCGGCCAGGCGCCACAGGGCGCCATCGGCGGTCTGCAGGCCGGTCACGTGCTCCCGATCCCCTGCCCGCCCGAGGCACCGGCGCTGGCCGTCCAGCCCCATCCCCACCCGCGCACACCCCAGGCAGACCAGCTGCCCATGGTAGTGGTGCGCCGCCGGCACCGCGGACCCCCCTGCTGGGCGCAGGGCCGTCACCAGCCCGCCGGGATTGGCCACCGCCAGCAGGGCGATGAGGGCGAAGGCGGCCGCGGCGGCCAGGGCCGCCCGGGAGCCGGTGGTGGAGCGGCGCAGCGCCTCGGCACGGGTCTCATCAGCCAGGCGGCGGCGGATCCGATCCACCAGGGGAGGCGGCGCCGGTGCCGGCTCCATGGCCCGGCGCACACGCCGGTCGAACTCCCCTTCCTCCTCGGCCTCCTGGCGGCAAGCGGAGCAGATCCCCAGGTGCGTCGTGATGGACTCCACCTCGGCCGCCTCGCACTCGCCGTGCAGGTAGCGGAGGATCTGCCGCAGTGTGGGATGGCTCACGTCCTTGCCTCTCCTGCCCGGAGCGCCTCCTGCCGGCGCCCTCTGTCGGTAACGATCCGCCGGTGCCGTCTATTTCCCCACGTTTCCCATGGCCGGCAGCTCAACCTCCACACGGCCCACCTCCAGCCCCCGGTGGTTGCGCAGGATCGGAGGATACCGGCGGGCGACATCCGCCAGCGCGCCGGCCGGCAGCACCTGCATGCGGTCCAGCAATTCCAGCACCAGCGGTGTCCGGGCCCGGTCGGCGTCGCCATCGGCGATCTTGACGGCCATCCCCAGTGGACCGCCCGGTGTCAGGGCCGCCACCGCGAACAGCCCCTCGGCTCCCACCTTGGCCAGCAGCCGTCCCCTGGCGGCCTCCATGAGAGCGGTGTCCAGCCGTCCCGTCCCCGCCACCATCCCGGGATGGTCCGCCATGGCCCGGGCCACCCGGGCCAGATGCGGATCCGACGGCGAGGGACCAAGCGCCGCCGCCAGCACCGCGTACCCGCGTGCCAGGCTCGCCAGGGGCAGGTGGAAGGTCGGGGCCGAGCATCCGTCCATGGCGATGAGAAGATCCGCTTCCTTGACGGCGCAGTGCCCCGCCACTGCGGCGCGCACCGCCGCCTGCACCGGACCCGACGGCTCCAGGTAGCCGGCCGGATCGCTGTCCAGATGCCGCGCCAGCAGCAGCATGCCGGCGTGCTTCCCGGAGCAGTTGTTGTGCAGCGGCGCCGGCTCGCGTCCTTCCCGGATGAGCTGACGGGCCGACGGCGCGTGCATGGGTGGGTGGGGGCCGCACAGCAGGTGGGACGGATCGAAGCCCCCCTTGCGCAGCATTCCCTGGGCCAGGCTCACCTGGAACGGCTCGCCACCGTGTGAGCCGCAGGCCAGCGCCAGCTCCTCCGGAGTCAAGCCGAAGCGATCGGCGGCGCCACGGGCCACCAGCGGCCAGGCCTGGAACGGCTTGGCGGTTGAACGAAGATAGACCCGGATGGCCGGGTCACCCGCCGCGAGGCGCACCCCGCCGCCGGCGTCGGCGATGACGGCGGCGCCGGCGTGGAGCGACTCCACGCGCTCGCCGCGCAGCACCCGCACCAGCGGGACGAATCCGTTGTCGCGCATCCTCCGCCTCCGGCTTGACACCTCTTGGGCCGGGTCCCTAACCTGTCCGTCGCATGCCCCTGCGCCGCCACCCCTTCCTCTACGTGGACCCCTTCTCCGGAGCGAGCGGCGACATGTTCCTGGGCGCCCTGGTGGACCTAGGGTACCCCTTTTCACGACTGCGGGAGGATGTGTCGGCCCTGGGACTTCCGGGCCTGACCCTGCGGCGGCGCAGGGTCACCCGGGCGGGGCTGGCCGCCACGCAGGTGAAGGTCCAGGCCGCAGGCGGCCAGCCTCACCGGGGCCGGCGCGAGATCCGCGGCCTGCTGCGACGGGCGCGCCTGGAGCCGGAGGTGCGCCACCGGGCCCTGGAGGTGTTCGAGGGTCTGATCCAGGCCGAGGCCCGGATCCACCGGATCGCACCGGACCGGGTGCACCTGCACGAGGTGGGAGCCCTGGACGCGCTGGCCGACGTGGTGGGGACCGTCTCGGCCCTGCACGCCCTGGGCGTGGAGGAGATCGTCGCCGGTCCCGTCAACGTCGGCTCGGGGACCGTGGCCTGCGAGCACGGCGTGCTGCCGGTCCCGGCCCCGGCCACGGCGGCGCTCCTTTCCCACGCTCCCATCTACGCCGCGGGCGAGGGTGAGCTGACCACGCCCACCGGGGCGGCCCTCCTGCGCGCCCTGGTGTCGGAGCACGCTCCCCTGCCCCCAGCTCTTGTGGAGGCGGTGGGCCACGGAGCCGGCAGCCGGGAGGTCCCAGGCCGGCCCAACCTCCTGCGCCTCCTCGCCGGGCGGCGGGCGGTGGCGCCGGACGGTGCGGGGCGCGCTGGCGGGACGGTGGAGATCCGCGCCCAGATGGATGACGCCGATCCGCGGCTGCTGGGCCATCTCATGGATCGGCTGCTGGACGACGGTGCCCTGGACGTCTACTTCGCACCCATCCAGATGAAGAAGAACCGGCCCGGTGTGCTGGTGGTGATCCTGGCGCGGCGCGAAGCGGCAGGCGCCCTGGGCCGGCGCCTCCTGGACGAGACCCCCACCCTGGGCTACCGGGTGGTGGCCGTGGAGCGCCAGGAGCGGGAGCGGCGCTGGGAGAAGGTCCGCACCCCCTACGGGAGCGTGCGCATGAAGGTGGCCGACGATGACGCCGGCGCGCCGCTGGCCACCCCCGAGTACGAGGACTGCCGGCGGCTGGCGCAGGCCCGGGACATCCCGCTGCGCCGGGTGCTGGAGGCCGCCGCTGCCGCCTGGAGCCGGCGC
>JBFGDW010000145.1:0-8560 GCA_041580435.1 Candidatus Polarisedimenticolia bacterium
ACCGGGCGGGCGCCTCGCCCTCACCGACGCCGCCGGGGAGCGTCGCCTCTTCCACCGGGTGGCCGGCGCCGACGGCGCCGACAGCCTGGGGCGGCGGGCCGTCCTGGGGCGCCGCCCGCCCCGCGCCCTGTCCCAGGCCCTGGGCTGGTACGTGCGGGGGCGCACCGATCATCGCCTGATCATCCGCTTCGAGGCCGGCCTTCAGGGGTACCAGTGGTCCTTCCCGCGCCCCGATCACCTGGCCGTGGGGATCTGCGCCCCCCTGGGCCGCGGTCCAGCCGCCGACCTGTGGCGCCGGTGCGCGCGCTTCCTGGGAGAGCTACCCGACGGGCTGGGGGACGACCCATCCCGCCATGTCCGCTACGCCGCCCTCATCCCGGCGCCCATCCTGGACCGCCGCGGGCGCGTGGTGGTGGAAGGGGACGGCTGGGCCTTGCTGGGGGATGCCGCCGGCGCGGTGGATCCCCTCACCCGGGAGGGGATCCACTACGCCCTGGAGACGGCGGCGCTGTGGACCCGCTCCATCCTGGAGCCGGCGGACGGCAGCTACGCCGCCCGCTTCGCCGCTGCCTTTCCCCGTGAGCTGCTCTGGGCGGCGGCGCGGGCGCCGCGCTTCTTCGACCCGGCCTTCACCGAGCGGGTGGTGCACTACGCCGACAGCTCCGCCGCCATCCGCTCCGTGATGTCGGACCTGGTGGCCGGGCGCCAGCCCTACGCCACCCTCAAGCGCAGGCTCCTGAAGTGCGCCCTCCCCCTGTCCCTGTCCCTGGTGGCCCGGCGGTTGACCGGGCGGCGCGCCGCGGCGCACATGGTCCGGCGGCGGGGGGCGGCATGAGGAGCCTGCTCCGCTTCCGGCGCTACCTGCGCCCGTACCTGTGGACCATCCTCACCGGCGTCCTCTACTCGGTGCTGGTGGCGGCGGCCACCGCCGCCGTGGCGGCCCTGCTCAAGCCCATGTTCAACGAGGTCTTCTTCCTGGCGCCGCCGGGGCAGGCCAGCGTGGCGGCGCCGGCCTCGCCCCTCCCCGATCTGCCCGGCACCGCCAGCGTGGAGGCCTGGCGCCAGCAGGCCGAGGCGTTCCTGTCCCGGGCCGCGCGCACATGGCTGGGCTACCGCCCCGACCGGGCCTACATCTATATACCGGCGCTGTTCGTGCTGGCCTTCCTGGTCAAGGGGCTGTTCACCTACCTGTCCAGCTACCGCCTGGGGACGGTGGGGCTGCGGGTGGTCCAGGATCTGCGCCGCGAGCTGTACGAGCAGATCCAGCGCCAGTCCCTCAAGTTCTTCGCCTCCCACCCCACCGGCCAGCTCATCTCCCGGGTCACCAACGACGTGGCCATCCTCCAGTCCATCATGGGCGCCCCGGCGGCGGAGATGGTGCGCCTGGCCTTCAGCTTCGTCTTCCTGTTCGCCGCCGCCATGGTGCTGGACTGGAAGCTGTGCCTCATCTGCAGCGTGGTGCTGCCGGTGACCGTCTACCCGGCGGCTCGCTTCGCCAGCAAGATCAAGCGCTCCACCGCCACCAGCCAGTCGCGCCTGGCGGATCTGGCCGACCGGCTCCAGGAGACCATCGTGGGACGGCGGGTGGTCCGCGGCTTCAACACCGAGGGGTTCGAGATCGACCGCTTCGGCGTCCTGCTGGACCGGATGCTCCACGCCGACCGCAAGGCCATGAAGTACGTCTCCCTCACCCAGCCGGTCATCGAGCTCATCGGCGCTCTGGCCATGGCGGTGCTGGCGGCCTTCGCCGGCTGGCGCATCCACGCCGGCACCCTGGACCCGGGCGACTTCGTCGCCACCCTGGGCGCGCTGTACTGGATGTACGCCATCCTCAAGCGCTTCGCCCGCCAGTACAACGAGGTCACCCGGGCGGCGGCGGCGGCGGAGCGGGTGTTCCAGGTCCTGGATCTGGAGCCCGACGTGGTGGAGGCCGCCGACGCCGTGGAGATGCCGACCTTCGCCCGGGAGATTCGCTTCCGGGATGCCAGCTTCTCCTACGTGGGCGAGCCGGTGCTGGAGTCGGTGAGCCTGACCATCCGCAAGGGGGAGAAGGTCGCCCTGGTGGGGGCCTCGGGCGCAGGGAAGACGACCCTGGTGAACCTGATCCCCCGCTTCTACGACGTCACCGCGGGCGCCGTGGAGATCGACGGGGTGGACGTGCGGCGCCTGAGCCTGCGCTCCCTGCGCGCGCAGATCGGACTGGTAACCCAGGAGATCATCCTGTTCAACGACTCGGTGCGCCACAACATCGCCTATGGCCGCCCGGATGTCTCCCTGGAGCGGGTGCAGGAGGCCGCCCGCGCCGCGCACGCCCACGACTTCATCAGCGCCCTGCCGGCAGGCTACGACACCGAGCTGGGTGAGGCGGGCCAGTCCCTGTCCACGGGGCAGCGCCAGCGCATCTCCATCGCGCGGGCGGTTCTCAAGGGGGCGCCCATCCTGATCCTGGACGAGGCCACCTCGGCCCTGGACACCGAGAGCGAGGCCCAGGTCCAGGCGGCGCTGGACGAGCTCATGCGCCACCGGACCGCCCTCATCATCGCCCACCGCCTGGCCACGGTGCGCCGGGCCGATCGCATCGTGGTCCTGGAGGCCGGGCGCATCGCCGAGGTGGGCAGCCACGACGAGCTGCTGGCGGCGGGGGGGGTCTACTCCCGCCTGCACCAGATGCAGTTCCAGGCCGCCGGCCGCACCACGTGAGCCCGCGGCCGCCGACGGCCGGCCCGGGGCAAGACGTCCCGGGGCGCGGTGGCCTGGTGGCGGCCCTGGTGCTGCTGGCCGGTCTCCTGCTCTACGTGCCGGGACTGGGCAATCATGACCTGTGGGCTCCCGACGAGCCGCGCTACGCCCAGGTGGCGCGGGAGATGCTGCACGGGGGGGACTGGCTCCTGCCCCATGTCAATGGCCGCCTCTACCCGGACAAGCCGCCGGGCTGGTTCTGGGCCACGGCGCTGATCTCCGTCCCCGGCGGCGACGTGACCCCCTTCACGGCCCGCCTGACCTCGGCGCTGGCGGCGGCGTGTCTGCTGCTGCTGGTGGCGGTCTGCGGCGGCCGGATGCTGGGACGCCGCGCGGGTCTCGGGGGCGCCCTGGTCCTGGCCACGTCGTACGCCTACTTCACCCTGGCCCGGTCGGCCCACCTGGACGCCCTGCTGAGCCTGCTGGTTGCGGCGGCGCTCTTCGCCGCCTGGCGGCTCCTGGAAGGGGAGGGCGGGACCGGCGCGCGCCTCGTCTTCTGGCTCGCCGCGGGGCTTGGCGTGCTGGTCAAGGGTCCGGTGGGGCTCATCCTGCCGCTGCTGGTCGTGCTTTTGGATCGGCTGGCCGCCGGCGACCTGCGCGGCCTGCGGCGCCTCGCCCCGGCGTGGGGCCTGCCCCTGGGCCTGGCGCCGTCCCTCCTCTGGCTGGCCGCCGTCACCCTGCTGCGCCCGGGGTACCAACCCGCCGACGTGCTCCACGAGCATGTCCTGTCCCGCTTCAGCGCCGGACTGCACCACCCGCGGCCGTTCTACTACCACTTCACCAACTTCTTCATCGAGATGGCGCCCTGGGGGTTCCTGCTGCCCGGGGCGGTGCTGGCCGCCTGGCGCCACCGCCGGCTGCCTGCCCCCGAGCGCGAGGACGAGGTTGCACCCGGGGCGGGCTGGCCGGCGCGCCGCTTCCTCCTGGCCTGGGTGGCCGCCATCCTCGGCTTCTTCACCCTGTCCAGCGAGAAGCGCGGGCTGTACATCCTGCCGCTCTTCCCGGCGGCGGCCCTGCTGGTGGGCACCCTGTGGGACGATCTCGCAGTCGGCGGACCGGCGCGGCGCGTGCGGCGCGTGGCGGCGGGGGGACTGCTCATCGCCGCCGCCGTGCTGCTGGCCTGCGGCTCCCTGCCGTGGGCAGTGGCGCGCCAGGCCGGCGACCAGCTCACTCCCGAGCTGGCGGGCCGGGTGTTCTGGCTGGCCGGTGTGGGGCTCGCCGGTGGGATGGCGGTGCTGGCCACCTGGCTGGCCCGGCGCCGTGCCGCCGCCCTGACCGCCCTGGCCGGCGCCACCGCCGCGCTCCTGCTGGTGTTCGTCCACGGGGTGGAGCCGGCGGCGGACCCCTTCAAGAGCGCCCGGCCCCTGGCCCGGGATCTGGCCCGGGTGGTCCAGCCCGGGGACCGGGTGGGGATGCTGCACTGGCGCGCCGCGTACCTCTACTACTCGGGGATCCGCATGGATGAGCTCCACCGGCCGGCGGCGCTCCGGGAATGGCTGACACTGCCCGGCCGCAAGGTGCTCCTCATCAGTGCCGAGCAGCAGGAGGAGCTGGCCCCCCTGCTGGACGCCGGCCGGGTCGCGGCGGCCGATGGCGTGGGCCACCGGCAGATGCGGATCCTGATCCTGGACGAGCCAGCCGCGGAGGCGTCCGGCTCCTAGCGCCACGCCCGCAGGGCGAACAGCCCCACCATCCCCGCCTCCAGCAGCAGCATGAGGTACTCCCGGTTGCGCAGGAAGCGGCCGAGCCGCCAGCGCCCCTCCCCCCGGCCCGGGTAGGGGGTGAGCCGCGGGAAGAGGGCCGGCACCTCCCGGCGATAGCGAGCGTACGCAACGCCGTGGGCCGCGGCCAGCCGATCCCCCTCCACCCGCTCCTTGCGCGGCAGGTAGTACAGGAAGAAGAGGGCGTGCCCAGCAGCCAGCAGCATCAGGTGCGCGCCCCAGGGCAGCCGCGCCATGAGGCCGAATCCGGTGAGCAGGAGCAGGCGTCCCAGGTAGAGGGGGTTGCGGCTGAAGGCGTACGGACCGGCGGTGGCCAGCTCGCGTGTCTTGAGCAGGTGCCCGGCGGACCAGGCGCGGACCAGCCCCCCGGCCGCCACGAAGGGAAGGCCCAGCAGGACGTCCACCGGCAGCGGGCGCGCCAGCCAGGCCAGCGTCGCCAGGAAGAGGAACACCCCACCCAGCCGGGCCAGCCCCGCCGGGGACTTGGCCGCCAGGCCCCGGGGCAGGTGGCCGGTGGTGGTGGCGGGACTCACGAGGCCCCACCGCCGCCGGCCCCTCTCCGGCCGGCGGGCGGGTGGCGGGCCGGCGGCGCCGGCCGCCGCGCCTCCCGGCGCCGCGAGGCGGGACGCAGCCAGCTCCGCAGGCGCCTGGCCCAGCGGTGCAGAGCCGGCTCGCCGGCCAGCAGCTTCCACTCCTCGGGGCTCAGGTCCTCCGGTGAGAACCGCGCGTGGAGGCGGGCCACCCGCCGCAGGTCCTGGGCCGCGGCGGCCCGGAACAGCCAGCCCCCGGGGCGGCCGACGGGCCGCACCACGCTCACCGAGAAGTCCACCAGCCCTGGCCGTCCGTCTGGACCCACCAGGACGTCGCCGGTGCCGATGTCCCCCTGGGCCACGCCCAGGGCGTGCATCTCCCGGACCAGGCTCCGCAGGCGGCGGAAGAACCCGGACGGCGGGCCGAGCTCCCCCCGCTCCTTGAGGGATCGCCCCTCCAGGCGCGACATGACCAGGCGATCACGGGCCGGCCGCGCCCGGAGCGTGGGCGCCTGCAGGCTTCCCGCCAGGCGCCTGAGCGCCCTCTCCTCCCGGTTCAGGAGGAGCGGGCCCAGCAGGCGGCGGACCAGCCACCCCCGGTGGGAGTAGTCCTTCTCCACGGCGGTCTCGCCCTGCCAGCGCACCAGCCGCACTCGCGCCTTGGTGCCGTTGCGCCCCTCGCTGAGAACGATGCTGTCCATGTGCGGCGGCCTTTCGCAACATTATAGTGGTCCGCCGGGTGGGTGCTAAGATTCCTGCTTTCTGGCGGGGGAGACATGATCCGGTCGGCCAGCATCCAGCAGATCATCCCGAGCACGGTCCTGATCCTGCCACTGCTCCTGCTGGCCGGTTGCGGCGGCGGTGAGAGCCCGGAGGAGCCGGCCGGGGCCGCGCCCACGGCGGCACGGATCCAGGAGGGGTACGCCGGCTCCGAGGTGTGCGCCGGCTGCCACGCCCAGGAATTCGAGGCGTGGAGCGTCTCGCGCCACCGGGCCATCTTCCGCCCCGGTGGCACGCCCGCCTACCAGGGGGCCGCGCCGCCGCCCTACAAAAGCGACACACTGGTCGTGGTCCCCGCCGCGGCCACGCCGCCGCCCGACGCGGCCGCCGCCGACGGGCCGCGACCCGCCCTGCGTGTGGAGAAGGGCGGGGCCACGGGCACCTTCCCTGTGGATGCCGTCATGGGCGGCAAGCGCCTGGAGTCGTACGCCACGCGGCTCGAGGACGGCGCCTGGCTGCTGCTGCCGCTGAGCTACCAGGTGGAGCAGCGCGCCTTCAGGCCCTACACCGACGGCACCTGCGGGGTGGAGGCCCTGGGCCTGGGGACGCCCATGGCCTGGCAGGCGTACGACCGGGTCTGGAACCATCGCTGCATCGATTGCCACGTGACGGCTGGGGACATCGGCTTCGACACCGCCTCGGGGACCTACCGCACCTCGTGGGTGGATCCTGGCGCCGGCTGCGAGGCGTGCCACGGTCCCGGCGAGGCGCACGTGGAAGCGGCCCGGGCCGGCCGCGGCGGCGAGGGGATCCTGGGCCTGGCGGAGCTGGAGTCCCCTGGCCAGGTGGAGGTGTGCGGCTCCTGCCATGCCCTCTCGTTCCCGTTCGAGTCCCGCTGGGGCGGGAACCGGCCCTACCGTCCCGGCGATCGGTTCCAGGCCGCGTTCCTGCCGCTGCTGCGCCCCCAGGAGTCCGAGCCGTTCACGCTCCTGACCCACGCCGATCGAACCCCACGCAGTGGGGTCATGGAGTACCAGGGGCTGACCCAGTCCCTCTGCTTCCTGCGCGGTGGGGCCACCTGCTCCACCTGCCACGATCCCCACGGCGGCGCCGCGGCCCATGCCCTCCGCGCCCCGGCCGGGAGCGCCGACCTGTGCGCTGGCTGCCACCAGGACGTGGTGGCCGCCGGCGAGAAGCACTCCCACCACGCCGCCGGCAAGCCCGGGGGCGCCTGCGTGGACTGTCACATGCCCCCCACGGTGGAGGCGCTGGGGACGCGCCTGGCCAGCCACGCCATCGACGTGCCGGTGCCGGCCAGCCAGGTGGACTACGGCATCCCCGACGCCTGCACCCTGTGCCACGGTGATCGTGGCGCCAAGTGGGCCGCGACCCAGTTCAAGCGCCTGTGGGGCGATCCCGAGGGGCTGCGCCGCAGGCGCCTGGCGCGGGCCTTCAACGGTCCGGACGCGGCCGCCCTCAGGGCCCTGCTGGCCGACACGGGCGAGGCGGACCTGCTGCGCGCCGACGCCGCTGCGGCCCTGGCCCGCCTGGAGGGGCTCGCCGCCGCCCCGCAGCTGCTGGCGGCCCTGGCCGACGGCTCCAGCCTGCTGCTGCAGCGCTACGCCGCGGACCTGCTGGGGGGCCTGGGCGCCCGCGCCGATCTGGGCCTCACCGAGCGGGCCGAGCACTTTGGCCGCCTGCAGGAGGCGGGCGTGCCGGACGCACTGCGCCGGGCCGCCGACACCGGTCCCGCGGCGCTGCGCCTGGCCGCCGCCTCCGCCCTGGCCCGCCTGGGGACCAGCGACGGGCTGGCGCGGCTGGAGTCGCTGCGCGCCGACCCCGAGCTGGACAACGGCTACCGCCTGCACCAGGCCCTGGGGAAGTACTACCTGCTGGGCCAGAAGCTGGCCGAGGCGGCCGAGGCCTACGAGCGCGTCCTGCGCATCACCCCCAACCACCTGTCGGTGATCGAGGATCTGGGGTTCGTCTACTTCACCACCCAGCGCTTCCAGGAAGCCCGCGACCTCTGGATGCGAGGCCTCACCCTCAACCCGGCCAACGAGGATCTGCGCCTGAAGGTGCACCTGGCCGAGGATCAGCTCCGCAGCCGGGGACAGCTGCCGCCGGAGGCGGGAGGCTAGCGGCCTCGTGAATGCCTCCCTCCCCAGCGTGGTGGCGGCCGGCGAAGCGGCCGCGCGGGAACTGGACACCCTGGAGGCGCAGCCGGGGATGCTGCTGCGCCGCGGCTCCTGGAAGAAGCCCGAGGTCCGGCTCCTGTCCGGCTCAGGCGGCGCGGTGGTGATGAAGGACTGGCGCCGCATGGCGCGCTGGCTGCGCCCCTGGGCCCGCTTCATCGCCCGGCACGAAGCGCGCAACTACCGCCGCCTGGCCGGCGTGCGCGGCATCCCCGCCCTGGTGGCCGCCTTCGACCGGGTCATCGTCCTGCAGCATCTCCCCGGGGAGCGGATCAGCCGTTTCCGGCGCCACCCCGAGGCGGCCGCCGCCATCCGGAGCATGGAGGCGGCGGTGCGGGCCATGCACGACGCCGGCGTCTACCACGGCGATCTTCGCCGCCGGGACAACATCCTGGTGGCCGATGACGGCAGCGTGGGGATCGTCGACTTCTCCTCGGCCGTCTCGGTTCGGCGCCTTGGAGCCCTGAGCTGGCTCCTGCGCCCCCTGCTCCACCTCCTGGACCGCTATGCCGTTCTCAAGTGGAAGTCGCGGCTGGCGCCGGCCGGGATGACCGGCGGGGAGCGCCGGCTGCTGCGCCTCCTGGACACCCTGCGCTTCTGGCACCGGGATCCGTGACCGTGGATACGCCGCCGGCCGGCAGCGTCACCCTCCTCG
>JBFGDW010000146.1:0-8523 GCA_041580435.1 Candidatus Polarisedimenticolia bacterium
CTGGGGGCCCTGGGCATCACCCTCCGGCGGCTGGGGGTGGACGCCGATCCCGCCGCCGGGCTCGCGGCCGCCACCCGCATCCTCACCGGCGAGGGTTAGGCCGCCGGGGGCCCCTGGCGGCTCAGGGCGCGCCGGCCTTCTTCACCAGGTCCGACAGCTCTCCCCGGGCGTGCAGCTCCCGGAGGATGTCGCAGCCCCCCACGAACTGCCCGCCGATGAAGATCTGCGGGATGGTGGGCCACTCGGAGTAGCGCTTCACGCCGTCCCAGACCTCCGGGTCGGCCAGCACGTCCACGGCCTTGAAGGGCTCGTTGAGGCTCTGCAGCACCTGCACCGCCGCCGCCGAGAAGCCGCAGCGGGGCATCTCGGGCGTGCCCTTCATGTAGATCACGATCTTGTTCCCTTCCACATCCTGCTTGATCCGGTCCTGAACCGTGGCCATGGTCCTGCCTCCTAGAGCCGCGGCAGCGAGGCGAAGCCGCCGGGGCCGGTGCGATTTTTCTGCTTCTCCTCCCACTCGGCCGGGGTGGAGGTCTCCAGGCTGAGGGCGTGGAGCGCCCCGCCCAGCACGTCCTTGAACGGCGCGTAGACCATGCGATGCCGCTCCACCAGCCCGCGATCGCGGAACTGGTCCGCCACCACGACCACCCGGTAGTGATCCCCGCCGCCGGTGAGGTCGGTCACCTCCACCTGGGAGCCGGGGAGGGTCTCCTGGATGCGCCGGCGGATCTCGTCGGGAGTGATCATCGCGGAAGAGCATATCAGCCGCGGCGGTGCGCCGCACGAAGCGCGGTCCGCTAGACTGGAGCGCCGGCCCGCGCCGGGCCGGGAAGAGCGGAAGGGGGTGGCGGATGGTGAGCAAGGTGACCCGGGCCTGGGCGGCCCTCCTCCTGGGGATGGGGCCGGCCGCGGAGGTGGCCGCCGGCCCGCCGCCGCAGCCGTTCCCGGAGGCGGCGGGCCGCATCCTGGGGGCCGCCCAGGTGGAGAGCCGGGCCTACGCGCGCCTGGCCCACCTCACCGATCGCATCGGCCCGCGCCTGTCCGGGTCGCCCGGCGCGGCGGCGGCCCAGCGCTGGGCCGCCGGGGTGATGCGGGAGGACGGCCTGGCGAACGTGCGGCTGGAGAAGGTCATGGTCCCGGTCTGGGTGCGTGGCGTGGAGCGGGCGCAGGTGGTGGCTCCCGCCGCCCACCCGCTGGCCATCACCGCCCTGGGGGGGAGCGTGCCCACGCCTGGGGGTGGGCTGGAGGCCGAGGTGGTGGAGGTGGACTCCCTGGAGCGGCTGGACCAGATGGGTGCGGCGGTGTCCGGGAAGCTGGTGCTCTTCAACCGGGACATGGGGCGGGGGCCCGACGACGGCTACGGCGCCGTGTCGCGCCTGCGCGTGCGGGGCCCCTCGGCGGCGGCGCGCCATGGCGCTGCCGGTGTCCTGGTCCGCTCCCTTGGGACCGCCGCCTTTCGCCTTCCCCACACCGGCGCCCTGGACTACCACGAGGACGCCCCCCGCATCCCGGCGGCGGCGGTGAGCGAGGAGGACGCCGATCTGATCCACCGCCTGCTGGCCTCCGGCGACTCCGTGCGGGTGCGCCTGGAGCTGGGATGCCGCCTGGAGCCCGACGTGGAGGAGGCCAACGTGGTGGGGGAGATCACCGGCCGTGAGCGGCCGGCGGAGGTCGTCCTCATCGGCGCCCACCTGGATTCGTGGGACCTGGGCACCGGCGCCCTGGACGACGGCTTCGGCGTGGTGGTGGTGCTGGAGGCCATGCGCCTCCTCCGGGCCCTGGAGCTGCAGCCGCGCCGCACCGTGCGGGCGGTGCTGTTCGCCAACGAGGAGAACGGCCTGCGGGGCGGGCGCGGGTACGCCGAGGCCCACGCCGCCGAGCTGCACCGGCACGTGGCGGCCATCGAGTCGGACAGCGGCGGCGCGGCCCTGGCCGGCTGGGGGATCACCGCTGGCGAGGGGGCCGCGGAGATGCTGTCGGCGCTGGCGGCCCCCCTGCGCTTCATGGGAGGAGCGGTGGTGGCCGAGGGAGGCGGCGGTGCGGACATCGGCCCCATGAAGCCGGCCGGAGTGCCCCAGATCGCCTTGCGCCAGGACGCGAGCCGGTACTTCGACTACCACCACACGGCCGCCGACACGCTGGACAAGGTCCGCCCCGAGGATCTGGTGGCCAACGCGGCCGCCCTGGCGGTGGTGGCCTACTCCCTGGCGGAATGGGAGGGCACCCTGCCGCGGCTCCCCGCCGGGGAGGAGGCCGGGGACTGAGCCCCGTCCGTCCCTACCGCTCCATGGTCATGGCGCCGAAGATCGCCTCGATCTCGCGCCACTGGGACTCGTCGGCGAAGGTGGCCACCAGGGTAAGGACGAAGTCCTCCACCCGGCGCGCGTGGTACACCTGGCCGATGCGCTGTCCCGGCTCGGGCTGGATGGTGACGGCCAGCACCGCGAAGGACTGGCCGGCCAGGCTGGCATCGGGGACCACCGGCTCGAAGGTCATGGGGGTGCCGCCCCGGGCCAGGAACGACTGGAGCATCTGCAGGTAGTCGGCGCCGCTCTGGATCTGCGGGCGGGCGGCGATGTTCTCCAGGCCGCCCACCAGGGAAGGGTTGAGCCCCGGCACCGTGCCGGGGGGCTGGCGGTGCACCACGAAGAGGGTCCGGGCCGGGGCGCCCTGGTCGGCGTACGCCCCGCCGGTGGGATCGCCCCCCGACAGCACCTGGCGCCCGCTCTCGTTCATGCGGGCGATGACCTCAGGCGGTGAGATGTGCCAGCTGGGCGGGAAGGGCAGCCGCAGGCCAAGCCCGTCGTGGACGAAGGTGTGATCCTCGAAGCGTCCGTTGTCCAGCAGGTCGCCACCGCCGCAGCCCGCCAGCGCCAGCGCGGCCAGCAGGCCGGCTGCGGCCAGGGCGGCGCGATGGGTGCGGTGGGGAGCGGGCATGGCGTGGCCTCCGTGAGGGGTTCGCGGGGATGATAGCCGACAGGCGCCCGGACGGTGGGCGGCCCCTTGCCCCAGCCCGCCCACGGCGGTAATCTGCCCCCGCCTCGCTCGCTTGGGAGATGCCGTTGAGCCACGTCACGCCCATGGCCGCGCTGCTCCTGGCTGCCGCGCTGGCGGCCGCCTGCGCCAGCGGCGGCGCCGTCGCCGACGACGGTGCGCTGGAGCGGGCCCACCGGCTGCTGGCGGCCACGCCCCTCATCGATGGCCACAACGATCTCCCCTGGGCCCTGCGGGAGCGTGACGAGGACGACCCCCTGGGGCTGGACCTGCGGGTGGAGCAGCCGGATCTGATGACCGATATGGTCAAGATCCGCCAGGGCCGCCTGGGCGGGCAGTTCTGGGCCTGCTACGTCCCCACCGGCGCCGCGGCCCGGGGAGAGGCGGTGCGCCTGGCCCTGGAGCAGATCGATCTGATCCACCGGCTGGTGGAATCCCATCCCGACGTGCTGGCCTGGGCCCCGTCCGCCGCCGACCTGCGCCGCGCCCACGCCCAGGGACGGGTGGGCTCCCTCATCGGCATCGAGGGGGGGCACATGATGGACAATTCCCTGGCGGTGCTGCGCGACTTCTACCGCCTGGGGGCCCGTTACATGACCCTCACCCACTCGGACAACACCGACTGGGCCGACTCGGCCACCGATGAGCCGGCCCACGGCGGCCTGACCCCCTTCGGCCGGGAGGTCATCCGGGAGATGAACCGGCTGGGGATGCTGGTGGACCTGTCCCATGTCTCCGACGCCACCATGGAGCAGGTCCTGGCCCTGAGCGAGGCGCCGGTGATCTTCTCCCACTCCTCGGCCCGGGCGGTGGCCGACCACGCCCGCAACGTGCCTGACGCCATCCTGCGCAAGGTGGGTGAGAAGGGCGGGGTGGTCATGGTCAACTTCGCGCCCACCTTCGTGTCGCCGGAGGTGGCCCGGGCGCGCCGGGGAGGCTTCGCGGCCTGGAAGGAGACCCAGCGCCGGTTTCCCGACGACCGGGAGGCCCAGCGTCGGGCCATGGCCGAGTGGGTGGAGGCGCACCCTGCGCCTCCGGCGACCCTGGCCCAGGTGGCCGACCACATGGATCACATCCGGGCGGTGGCCGGGGCCGGGGCGGTGGGGATCGGCTCCGACTACGATGGCATCTCGGACACCCCCACCGGCCTGGAGAGCGTCTCCCGCTACCCGGACCTGGTGGCGGAGCTGATCCGGCGCGGCTGGAGCGATGCCGAGCTGTCCGGCGCCCTGGGGGAGAACCTGCTGCGGGTCCTGGAGCAGGCCGAGGAGGTGGCCGCCCGGCTCCAGAAGGAGCGGCCGCCCTCCGCCGCAACCATCCGCGGCCTGGACAGGGCCGCCGACTCCAGCTCTCCATGAAGATCCTGGTGGCCGACGCCATCGCCGAGGCGGGCGTGCGCTTACTCCAGGAGGCCCCGGGATTTCAGGTGACGGTGCGCACGGGTCTCGGCGCCCAGGAGCTGGCGCGCCTGGCTGCCGAGCACGATGCCCTGGTGGTGCGCTCTGCCACCCAGGTCACCGCCGAGGTCCTGGCCCGGCCCGGCCGCCTCAAGGTCATCGGCCGGGCGGGGACGGGGGTGGACAACATCGACCTGGAGGCCGCCACCCGGGCGGGAGTGGTGGTCCTCAATACGCCGGGCGGCAACTCGGTGGCGGCCGCCGAGCTGACCCTCTCCCTTCTGCTGGCGTCGGCGCGGAACATTCCCCAGGCCAACCAGGCCCTGCGGGCGGGGCGCTGGGAGCGGAAGCAGCACGTGGGGATCGAGGTGGCGGGCAAGATGCTGGGGATCGTGGGCCTGGGCCGCATCGGCCGGGAGGTGGCGCGCCGCGCCCGAGGATTCCGGATGGATCTGCTGGGGTACGACCCCTACGTGGCCCAGGCCAGCGTCAAGGATCTGGGGATCGACTGCGTGGACCTGAAGGAGCTCCTGGCCCGGGCAGACTTCGTCACCCTCCACCTTCCCCTCAGCGAGCAGACCCGGGGCCTCATGGGGCGCGACCTCATCGGGGGCATGAAGCCCGGTGCCCGCCTGATCAACTGCGCCCGGGGCGAGCTGGTGGACGAGGAGGCGCTCCTGGAGGCTCTCGATGCCGGACAGCTCGGCGGCGCCGCCCTGGATGTGTTCGCCACCGAGCCGCCGAGCAACCGGCGCCTGGTGGAGCATCCGCTGGTGGTGACCACGCCGCACCTGGGGGCCTCCACGGTGGAGGCCCAGGAGCGGGTGGGGACGGAGGTGGCGGCCAAGATCCGTGAGTTCCTGGAGACGGGCACCATCCTGGACGCGGTCAACTTTCCCTCCATCAGCCGGGAGGAGTACGCCACCCTGCGCCCGGTCATGGACCTGGCCGAGCGCCTGGGCCGATTTCTGGGACAGGTGGCGGAGGGAGGCCTCAAGGGGCTGGAGGTGCGCTGCTTCGGCGACTTCGGTGATCTCTCCCTGCGCCCCATCATGATGGCGGCGGCCAAGGGGGTGCTGGCGCCGGCTCTGGCCGACGCCGTCTCCTACGTCAACGCCCTGGGCCGCGCCAGCGAGCGCGGCATCACCGTGAAGGAGGCGCGCAGCAGCGAGCCAACACCCTACGCCGGACTGCTGCGCCTGGTGCTGACCACCGAGGGAACCACCACCACCGCCGCCGGGACGCTCTTCACCGCCGAGCACCCCCGGCTGGTGGAGGTGGACGGTGTGGAGGTGGAGTGCAGCCCCGACGGGCACCTCCTGTTCTTCCGCAACCGGGACGTTCCCGGCGTGGTGGGCCGGATCGGGACCATCCTGGGGGAGGCAGGCGTGAACATCGCGGCCATCCAGCTGGGGCGTGCCCAGGGCGACGGCGACGCCATCTCGCTGGTGAGCGTGGACAGCCCGGTGCCGCCTGAAGCCCTGGGCCGGATCCAGGCTCTCCCCGAGATCGTCCTGGCCCGGGCCCTCCGCATCTGAGCAGGTGCCACCGGACCGGCCGTGTGGTAGCGTCGGGCATGCGCCGCCGACCTCCACAGGGGGAGATCCTCCCCTGGCCGCCCCGGCCGGACCGTCGCGGGGACCAGGACCGGTATCCGGGCCCAGCCGCCTCCGGCGACCCGGGACCCGCCGGCGCGCCGCCCGACAAGACAGGGGCCGAGGAGCACTTCTACCGCAAGCACATGCTCCGGCGCACCCCCGTGGTGGTGGTGACCACGGCAGGGGAGGAGCTGCGCGGCTGGATCGAGTGGTATGACCGGGACGTGGTGAAGCTCCATAGCCTCACCGAGCCCAACCGGTTCCTGGCCAAGAGCGAGATCAAGTACATCCTCAAGCACGCCGAGTCCGGGGATCCGCGCCCGGTCCCCACACCGCCGCCCCTCACCGGCGGCCCCCGCCCCGGCCGGCCGCGGGGACCCTTCCGCCGCCCGCGCTGAGGCGGCCCCCGGCGTGGGAGCCCCCTCCGATCGGTACCACGACCGTGTGGCGGGGATCTACGACTCCATCTACGACGGGGACGCCTACTGGCGCTTCCACCGCGACATCACCTGGAAGAATCTGCGCCGCTACCTCCCGCGTGAGGCCGGGGCCCCGGTCCTGGACGCCGGCGGAGGCACCGGATTCTGGGCGGTGCGCCTGGCCCGCTCCGGGTTCTCGGTCACCCTGGCCGACACCTCCCACGGCATGCTGGAGGCGGCCCGCCGCAAGGCGGCGCGGGAGCACCTCGCCGATCGGATCGAGGTGGTGCACTCCGACATCGCCGATCTGAAGGAGCTCCCCTCCGGTCATTTCGCCTTCGCCCTGGCCCAGGGGGACCCGCTGGGCTTCTGCTCCGATCCCCAGGCGGGGGTGCGGGCCCTGCACCGGGTGCTGCGGCCCGGCGCCGTCTGCGTCGCCTCGGTGGACAACAAGCTGGCGGCGCTGGATCACGTTCTGGCGAGCGGGGATCTCCCGGCCCTGGAGCGCTTCCTGGCCGACGGGCGCACCGAGTGGCTGGCCCGCCACAAGCAGGAGCGCTTTCCCGTGACCACCTTCACGCCGCGGGATCTGCGCCGGCTGTTCTCCCGCGCCGGGTTCGAGGTGCTGTCCCTCATCGGCAAGACCGTCCTCCCGGCGCGCCGCCTGCGGGAGCGGCTGGAGGACCGGCGGTTCTACGCCCGGCTCCTGCGCCTGGAGCGGCGGCTGCACGGTGAGGAGGCGCTCCTGGGAGGCGCAGCCCACCTGGAGATCGCCGCCCGGCGGCCACCGGAGGAGACGGCCGAGTCCAGCCCGGAGGGCTGAGCCCCGGGGGCCTCGACATTGACCCTGAGGGGTCGTCCCCGTATCTTCTGGGGCATCCGCGGAGGCGAGGAACCCATGGGAGACAGCAGGGCAGGGGGCCGGCGCGCGCCCACGACGCTGGCGGCGGCCGGGATCATGCTCCTGGCCCTGGCCGCGGCACCGGCGGCCGCACCGCCGCAGGGCGGTGCCCCTGGCGTGCGGCTGGGTGGCCAGTGGGTGGCGCTGGAGCGGGGACGCCTCCCGGCGCTGCCCGCCGGCGACGGGCCGGTGCACCTGCTGGTGGGGCTGGCCGTGGATGCCCCGGCGGGCGCCCTGGAGGAGTTGGCGACGCGGGGGTTCACCCCCCAGGGACGCGCCCCCGGCCGCGCCTGGTACGTCCGGGCTCCGCGCCACAGGGTCGAGGAGCTCCTGGGCTTCCCCTGGGTGGAGGGGCTCGCCCTCCCGCCGCCGGCCACCAAGCTGGCGGCACCGCTCCGGATGGCGGGTGGCGGGGCTGGCGAGCTGCTGGCGGTGAAGATCCTCTTCTACCCCGGCGTGACGGCCGGGGAGGCCGCCGCCCTGCTGGCGCCCCTGGTGCGCGGACCCCTGCCGGGGCTGGAGCCGGCGACGCAAAAGATGGAAGTGACCGTGCGCCGTGGTGACCTCCTCCGGCTGGCCGGCGAGGACGCCGTCTTCCAGATCTGGCCCGCGCCGCCCCCCCGCCAGGTGGAGAACCTCAACTCCCGGGACACATCGGACATGGAGATCGTGGCGGCCACCCACCCCGGCCTGGAGGGGAGCCGGGTGCGCCTGGGGATGTGGGACGGGGGCAAGGTGCGGGACACCCACATCGACATGGTGGGGCGCGTCTCCCAGATGGACGGCGCCACCGTGCTCAACTCCCACGCTACCCACGTGGCCGGGACCATGATCTCCCGGGGGGCGGCCAGTCCCTCCACCCTGGGGATGGCGCCCCAGGCCCGTCTCTGGGCCTATGACTTCTTCGGCGACACCGGCGAGATGAACCTGGCCGCCCCCAGCCTGGACGCCACCAACCACTCCTACGGCTTCATCACCGGCTGGAGCTTCAGCTTCGGCAACAGCGGCCTGTGGCACTGGTTCGGCGGTGCGACCAGCACCGCCGATGCGGCCTTCGGCAAGTACGACGCCTCGGCGCGGGACTTCGACCAGCTCGTCGCCCTCCACGACCTTCCCGTGTTCAAGTCGGCGGGCAACGACCGGGACGACTTCGGCCCCTCCCCCGGGGCCAACCACTACCACGGCACCAGCACGGCCCAGCTCTTCCAGGACAC